>DFKM01000101.1 GCA_002373555.1 Lachnospiraceae bacterium UBA3645 | reverse complement strand
CGCAGATGCCGTTCATGCGCTGGTCGACGCCGCCGGTGAAATAAATGATCTTCGCATCCTCTCCGCCGAGCTCGATCGCAACATCGGTCTTCGGAGAATAGTACTCCAGCGCGGAAGCCACGGAGACCACCTCCTGTACGAACGGTACATGCAGATGGTTCGCGAGCGTCAGGCCGCCGCTGCCGGTGATCATCGGGTGCAGGATCACATTCCCGAGCTGTGCGCGGGCTTCCGACAGAAGCTCGGCCAGCGTTTCCTGGATGTGCGCCAGATGTCTTTTATAGTCTGAAAATAGTACATGGCGTTCATCGTCGATCACGGCGATCTTGACCGTGGTGGATCCGATATCGATGCCAAGACTGTAATGCTTTTCCAAGGGGATCTCCTCCTAAAAAGTCGTCATTCTAATATAAATCTTTTTCCTGTTATTTACAAGTTAAGAAAACATAAAGCGGACGACGAAGGTCGTCCGTCGCTGGTACTTCCGGTGACTGCGGGTGACCGCAGGAAACGGAAGGAAACGATCCGGCAGATCCGTGACAAACCGGCACAGGAAGTGTCCGCGGGATACGCTGTTCTTATGCTACGCTCACCATGATCTGCAGGAAAACGCAGCCTTTCCCATGCTGATTATACATAAACGGGAGAAGTTTTTTCCTTATATAATCGTGCGCTTTTGTAGTGGACGGAAAACAACAGGCCGGCAGACCTTTTATATAAATACAAACGAGATCAAAGAAAGGAAGGAAAATGAAGAGCAGAATGCGAACGATCGGGATGCGTGCGGCAGCGCTGGCAGCGGCTGTGCTTCTGGCGGTTTCGACGCCGATGGAAGCCTGTGCCGTGATGCCGGCGGGGAGCGCATCCATCATGACGGAAGCAGCGGAATCAACGGCAGAATCCGGAACCGCTGCAGAGACGGAAGCGGCGGAAACGGAAGCCACGGAGGAAATACTGCCGGAACCGGCAGCGGAGACAATTCCGGAACCGGCGCCGGAAACAACGGCGGCACATACAGCCGCTGAGGAAACAAAGAAAACGGTGCCGGAGACCGGAGAAACGGCGAAGAAAGAATCCGGGAGTGAAGACCACACGGCAGCGGAAACCCGGCCCGAGCCCGCGGAAACTGAACAGGAGACCACTGCACGGGAAGTTTCACAGCCGGCGGAGACCCTGCCGGCGGAAACATTGCCGGCGGAGACATTGCCGACGGAAACATTGCCGGCGGAGACGTCGGCCGCTGCGGAAATGCAGACCATCCCTGCAGAGACGCCGGCCCCTTCGCTGTCGAGCGAACCGGCAATGATGAAAGCCGTGCCATCGCCGGATTATACGACGAGCGCAAAGATCGACCGCACACAGTGGGTCGGCTTCGGTGATGTCGGCGACGGCTCTACCGGACGGTATCATGTCTCCTTTACAGACAGTGAGGGAAATAAGATTGACCAGGATGCCTACTGTGTGGAGCCGCGTTTTCCCGGACCGGACGGCTCCTTTACAAAGGTCGGCGTAAAGGAGTACAAGGACAGCAAAGAGCTGGCAAAGGTGGTCTATTACGGTACTTCCATGTCCGGCGACGACTGTTTCTTTAAACAAAAGGGAAATACCGGATACACGGAAAATGAACAGTATGGGATCGTCCACTGGACGGCTGCGAAGATCTACGGCAGCGATGACTGGACATACTGCATAAACAGCAAAGGAAGGTCCGCCGTCAATGCGCTGATTGACTACGCGGATTCCATGCCTTCGATCCCGGACGCGAATATCTCCTTTCAGAAAACGAAGCTTACGGCTTCGGTCCCGGAGGGCGCGGATTATCAAAAGACGCCGGAGAATGTCTTCAAGGCGGATGAAGGCAACAGCATCACGATCACGCTTCCGAAATATGTCACGTATCACAATGCGGATACCGGCAAAAGTTCGAAGGAGTCCGACGGTTCGGTGAAGGTGACGATCGAGGCGGGAACCGCATTTTATTTTACCGCGGCGCTGTCCCATGCAGGCGATATGGAGCGGCAGTGGAAGGTAAAGGCCAAAGGAAAATATACGAAGGATATTCAGGCGTATCTTCTGGATGCCGGCAAATCGTCTTCCGGCGATCACTACCAGCCGGTGATGTGCGTGGAGAGCTCTGCGGGAGACCGGGAGGCTTCTTTCACGGTGGAGTGGACCAATACGGCGACGCTGGCCATTGAAAAAACCGTGTCCGGTGACAATGCAGCGTATGCGGAAATGGTGAAGAACAACAGTCTCTATTCTCTTGCCGGCACGCAGTATGCGGTCTATGCGTCGGAGGCGGATGCGGCTGCCGACCGGAACCGGATCCTGGTCCTGACATGCGGTGCGGACGGCAGCACGCCGGAGACGGAGATCAGCACGGCCTATATCGGGAAGACCGTTTATGCAAAGGAGATCAAAGCCGGAAGCGGCTATCAGCTTTCAGATACGGTCATCCCCGTCAATCTGAATGCGGGCGCCAACAGGCTGCAGGCAGAGGATATCCCGGTCTTTGCGGAGCTTGAGATTGAAAAATTCGATGCGCTCACCGCAGACGGCGCGCCGTCCGCGGGCATGGATCTGTCGGACATCCGTTTCCGACTGGATCACTATAATGCCGTATATGGATCGTATCAGGAGGCACAGGCGGGTACGCGGGCAGCGGGCTGGACCGTCCGGACCATGCCGGAAAGCGCGGGCGGACGGACACATTATCTGGCAAAATCCGATGCTGCGCATCTTGTCGAAAGCACGAAAGTATATGAAGTCAACGGAAAGTATGTGATCCCGCTCGGCACGCTGACCGTGACGGAGACCGCGGGTACGAAAGATTACAGCAACGAAGGCATGCACTTCCGTTTCGGCGGAAAGGACGCCGCCGGTCCCGGGATCGCGGTGAATATCCGGGAGAAGGTGAATGCAGACGGCACGAAATCCGCGGAGATCACAGCGGCCGGCAGCACGCAGACGGCCGGAGTGATCCGTCTGGAAGCGTATGACCAGCCGAATTACGGAGATCTGGAAGTAAAGAAGGTGACTGCGGGGACTGCGAAGCCTCTGGCCGGCGCGAAATTCCGGCTGACACAGAACGGCAAGACGGTGACGCCTTCATCCGCGAACGGGATCCGGGGTGATATCGATGCCTCCGGCGTGATCACGACCGGTGCGGACGGCTTTGCCCGCGTTATGCATCTGCCGAAGGGCACCTATCAGCTGACGGAAATCCTGTCCCCGGCCGGTTACCGTGCGGATTACAGGACAGTCGATCTGCAGATCCGGGGCGGAAAGAATCAGCATACCGAGACCAATGCCCCCTTTTTCGTACCTGTCGGCCTTCTGAAGCTGGATGCGGATTCCGGGAAGCCGGTCATGCAGGGCGATTCGCCGGTGGCCGGTGCGGTGTTCGATATCCTGGCGGCGGCCGACATCGACAACCAGGACGGCTTCCGGTACAAAAAAGGCGATGTGGTTGTGCGCGGTCTTACGATCGGTGCGGACGGCACGGCGAAGACAGCGGCGAACGCACTGACGGAGGGCAGCTATATCCTGCGGGAGCTGAAAGCGCCTTACGGAAGGTTCCGGGCAGAGGATATTCCGTTTGAGATCAAAAAGACCGATGCGGATAAAGTCATTGCGCTGACGGCAAAGGATGAGATCTTCCGGGGCGGCGTGAAGATCGGGAAAACCGACCGGGAGTCCGGGAAGAATCAGCCGCTCGGCGGCGCCTCGCTTGCCGGCGCGGAATTTGAGATCGTCAACCGCTCCAAAGCATCCGTGTATATCGACACGGACGGCGACGGCAGATACGAGAAGGAAGTGGAGACCGGCGGTGTCGTGACGGCGATTGTGACGGGAGAAGACGGCACGGCGCAGACCGGAGAGAGGGATCTTCCCTGCGGCACCTACGAGATCCGCGAGACGGGAGCGCCGGAGGGGTATCTGTCTCCGGAAGAATTCCCGGAAGAAACGTATACCCGCACCTTCTCCGTTACGGAAGACGGGCAGATGATCGATCTGACGGGAAAGGAAGCCGTGCAGGAGCAGGTGATCCGGAATGATTTTACGCTCCGGAAGATCAGTGCGGGCTCCCAGAAGGGTATGGCGAATATCCCGTTCCGGATCACGTCGCTGACGACAGGCGAGAGCCATATCGTCATGACCGACGCGAACGGCCGCTACAGCTCCGCGAAGGTTAAGCACAGCGTGAAGACAAACGCAGGAGATGAAACGAACGGGGATCCGGCCGCCGGCCTCTGGTTCGGCATGGATCCGGATGGAAATTCCGTACCTGTGAATGACAGCCTGGGCGCGCTTCCCTATGACACCTATCATATCGAAGAGCTTCCCTGCAGCGCCAATGAAGGCATGCGGATGTGGGAGGATGTGTTCACTATCGAAAATGACCGCGCTTATCAGGGCGCAGCCGCCGTGGATCTGTCCTCGATCGAAAATGAAGGCGGGCCGGTGATCGGTACGCAGGCGCAGGCCGGAAACGGCGGGCAGTATGCCGCGGCGGACAGTGCGGTCACATTGACGGATACGGTCACCTATGCACGGCTTACCGAAGGAAAGCAGTATGTGCTGATCACGTCGCTTGTGGAAAAAGGATCCGGCGAAGCCGTCCGGGATCCCGACGGGAACGCGGTGTCAGTGAAAAAGAAGTTCAGGGCAGGCACTTCCTTCGGCACGGTCAGAACGAAACTGACATTGGATGCCTCCGCGCTTGCCGGAAAGGATGTTGTCTTCTTTGAAGAGCTTTATGCAGCGGATGAGAACGGAGAGATTCCCGAAGATGCGAAGCCGGCCGCGGAGCATAAAGATCCGGAGGATCCCGACCAGACCATTCATTTCTGCAGTATCCGGACACAGGCGGTCAATCCGGATACCGGCCTGAATATCCTTCTTGCAGAGGAAAATGCGGTCATTATCGATACCGTCATCTATTCGAACCTGCAGCCGGGAGAAAAATACAGACTGTCCGGCATCCTGATGGATCAGAAGACCGGAGAAGCCGTCAAAGTAAACGGACAGACCGTGACGACAGAGAAGACCTTCGTCCCGAAGGAAGCGGACAGCAGCGTCCCCGTGCAGTTCACCTTCGACGCCTCCGGCTGCGCCGGACAGAATCTGGTGGTGTTTGAGACGCTGACGAAGGACGGCACGACGCTTGCTGTCCACGAAGATCTCCGTGACGCGGCCCAGACGCTCCATGTCCCGGAGGTCGAAACGCACGCGTATGATGCGGAAACGAAGGAGCAGACAGCCATTTTCCGGGAGGTACTGCAGGTCGCGGACGAGGTGACCTACCGGAATCTGATCCCGGGCACGGAGTACACCTTCAACGGCATTCTGATGGATCAGGAGACCGGAGAACCTCTGACGTATGAAGCCGGAGAACCGGTGACCGCACAGGTGAAGCATACCCCGCAGGAGCCGGACGGCTCGGTGATCCTCACCTTCACTTTCAAAAATGTGACGCTGACCGGACGGCGGATCGTCGCTTTTGAGACAGTCCGCGTGGGCGATACGCCGGTCGCGGTCCATGCCGATCTGCAGGATGTGCCGCAGACGGTCTGGTTCCCGCAGATCCGGACCTCCGCCGCGGACGGGACCAACGGGACGCATACGCTCTCCGCCGACGAAGCCGCAGTGATCACGGATACGGTGCTTTACGATCATGTACAGCCCGGAGAACGTTACGTGATCCGCGGAACGCTGATGAGCAAAGACACAGGAGAGCCCGTCATGGAAAAGGACGCGCCGGTCACGGCACAGGATGCATTTACCGCGGAGACGGAAAGCGGAAGCCGCAGGCTGCAGTTCACCTTTTCCCTGACCGGCCGGACGGATTCCGGCTATGTGGTGTTCGAGGAGCTGTTCCATGTCACAGAGGAAAACGGAGAAGGTACCCTGGCGGCAGAGCATAAGGATCTGACGGATCCGGATCAGACCGTGTCTGTCTCTTCTCTGCATACGGAAGCAGCAGATGCCGTCACCGGTCTGCATGAAGGAAACGCTTCGGAAAAGACCGTCACGGTGAAGGACAGCGTCAGCTATATCGGTCTGACACCCGGAAAGGAATATACCGTGCGGGGAACACTGATGAAAAAGTCGGACGGTACGCCGCTCACGCTTGCGGACGGAACGCCTGTCACGGCGGAAAAAACATTCACCCCCGATACACCTGCCGGCGCATGCGAACTGACCTTCACGTTTCCGGGAGAACTGGTCCGGGGAGAAAGTGTCGTGGCATTTGAAAAAGTGCTGATCGGTGAGACCGAGGTGGCCGCGCACGAGGATCTGACCGATCCGGAGCAGACGGTGTCCTATCCGGAGATCCGGACATCCGCGAAGGATCAGACGTCCGGCGGCAGCCAGATGCTTGCGGCGGCGAACGCAGCGCTGACGGATACCGTGACCTACAGGAATCTGCAGCCGAAAAAAACATATACGATCCGCGGGCTGCTGATGAATGCTGCGGACGGGAAGCCGCTCCTCGCGGGTGACAAAGAAGTAATCGCGCAGAAGGAATTCGTTCCGGAAGCGGCAGAAGGGACCATCGATCTGGAATTCACGCTGGATGCGTCCGCGCTTGCCGGCACGACCGTCGTGGTCTTCGAGGAGTTGTATGCGGGAGATGCAAAGCTCGGTTCCCATGAGGACATCAGCGACACGGCCCAGTCGGTCTATGTTCCCGAGATCCGGACAACGGCAAAGGATGCGGTATCCGGCAATCATGCCGGCGTCCGGCAGGAAGAGATCCGGATCATCGACACCGTGACGTATGCGAACCTGATCCCCGGAAAGGAATATACGCTTTCCGGCGTGCTCATGAATAAAGAAACGAAAGAGAGCATGAAACGGGAGAACGGAGAAGAGATCCGTGCGTCGGTGACCTTCACCCCGGAAGCTTCCTTTGGAGAGGCCGCATTGGAATTTGTGTTCCGTGAAACAGAACTGACGGCAGTTTCCGTGGTCGCCTTCGAGGAACTGCTCTCGGAGGGCAGCACCGTTGCGGTACATGCGGATCTGAACGATGCCGATCAGACCGTAACGTATCCCGAAAAAGAGGAACCGGAAACGGAGACTGCGGAGGAGACGACAGCCGAAGAAACAAAAGAAGAGACAAGCACGCAGGCCGGTTCGGAGACGACGTCTGCAGAGAAGGAAAAGCGCGGATCCGGCGGCGGAGGCGGAGGTAATACGGTAAAGAGTACGCCGAAGACCTCGCCGAAGACGGGAGACGCATCCGATCCTCTTTTCTGGGCGCTGCTTCTGGCGGCAGCCGGCGCGATGACAGCCGGCCTGGCGGTATTTTCACACAGGAAAAAATAAACATTGCGAGAGGAGCCGGCAGCACGCCGGCTCTTTTTCGGCTTCTGCGGGCGGCCGCCTCCGCCGCCTGCCGGTCATTTCACCTATTGATGAAGAACTGCATTTCTGTTATGATACATAGATAGATTTTTGTGTTTGATCCACTGAATTTCGGACCACGGAGACGCAATGAACAACGACAACAACAATACACAGGAATATGAAGACGTCTGCAATATCTGCCGCAGACCGCAGAGCAAAGCCGGGAAGATGATCCATATTGCCGACGGCGTCTGTGTGTGCAATGACTGCATCCAGAAAGCCATCGACAGCATGCCCATGCTCACGCCGTTTCTGTCCGGACAGGGAATGCCGTTTGATATTCTTGGCAGCCTGATGCCCGGCGGGGCGGACGGCAGTGCAGCGGAAGATGCGGACGAGGCGGGAGACGAAGCCCCCGGAACGGAAAACGCGGCGGCGGAAGAAGCGACAGACAGCGCGGCGGAAGTATCCGCGGACGAACAGACGGAAGAGGATGTCCCGGATCCCGACGGCGGAGAACCGTCTTCCGATCAGAAGAAAAAGAAGAACAGCAGCCCCAGGATCAACGTCCGGATGATCGATCTGACGCAGATGGGCCCGTTCGGCATGCAGATCCCCGAGCGCCAGAGAGTAAAGAAGCGCACGGAGAACAAAAAGCCGGATTTCACGATGAAGGATGTCCCCGCGCCGCATAAGATCAAGGCCATGCTGGATGAATATGTGGTCGGGCAGGAGATGGCAAAGAAATCCATTTCCGTTGCCGTCTATAATCATTACAAAAGGATCCTTTCCGACAATTCCGACGGCGTTGATATCCGGAAATCCAACATGATGCTGATCGGTCCGACGGGAAGCGGAAAGACGTACCTCGTGCAGACGCTCGCAAAGCTCCTCAATGTGCCGCTTGCCATTGCGGATGCCACGTCCCTGACCGAGGCCGGCTATATCGGCGATGATATCGAGAGCGTGCTCTCGAAGCTGCTGGCCGCAGCCGACAATGATGTGGACAAGGCCGAGACAGGCATCGTTTTCATCGATGAGATCGACAAGATCGCGAAAAAACACAATGCAAATACCAGAGATGTCAGCGGAGAATCCGTGCAGCAGGAGCTCTTAAAGCTCCTGGAGGGCAGCCGCGTGGATGTCCCGGTCGGCGCCGGCAGCAAGAACGGCATGGTGCCGATGGCCACGATGGATACCGGGAATATCCTGTTCATCTGCGGCGGCGCATTCCCGGATCTGACCGGGGTGATCAGAGAGCGGCTCACAAAGAACGGCTCGATGGGCTTCGGCGCCCGGCTGAAGGGCCTTGAGAGCGAGGAGGAGATCTTAAGCCAGGTAAAGACGGAGGATCTCAGAAAATTCGGCATGATCCCGGAGTTCCTCGGCAGGCTCCCGGTGGTCGTCACACTGAAGCCGCTGGATAAGGAAGCGCTGATCCGCATCCTGAAGGAGCCGAAGAACGCGATCCTGAAGCAATACAGAAAGCTGCTCGCCATGGACGAAGTCGACCTGGTATTTGAGGACGACGCGCTCGCGGTGATCGCGGAAAAAGCCCTGGAACAGGATACCGGCGCGCGAGCGCTCCGGGCGATCATCGAGGAATTCATGCTCGATATCATGTATGAGATACCCAAGGACCCCAATATCGGAAGAGTGATCATTACGGCGGACTACCTGAAGGGAACAGGCGGCCCGGGGATCGAATTCCGGGGACAGCCGGCGCTTCCGGGAGGAGAGTATCATGACTGACAAAAGGATCCAGGGAAAGCTGCGGCAGTCGCTGCACTGGCCGCTGTACCTGCTCCCGCTTCTGCTCATACTGGTCCTGCTGATGACCTGGATCAATCCCTATGCGGGTCTGATCACGGGCGTGATCACGGGATGCTACGGCGCCTTCCTGATCTGGTGGATGCTTTCCTGGCGCAGACAGATGGAAGGCGAGCTGATCGAATTCGGAACGGAATTCGTCAGCAACCAGTACGAGCGGCTGATGTCCCTGCCGAGACCGTACTGCATCATCGGCAACAAGGGCGAGGTGCTCTGGGTGAACCGGGAGTTTGAGGCGCTGCTGCCGGAAGAGGAGGACTCTTTCTCGATCGAAAGCATGTGCCCGGGCCTGATCAAAAAGCTGCCGGAACCCGGCGTGAAGCGCACGGAGCATATCAAATGGAAGGACCGGGCCTATCAGTTCGATATCCAGCTGATCTCCGAGCGGACCGGCATGTATTCGGTCTTCCTGTTCGATGAGACGACCCATTTGAAGACGCTGGCCGAACTGGAAGCCCAGCGGGCGGTCATCGGTCAGGTCTACATCGACAATTACGAAGAAGTCATGGGCAGCACGGAGCAGGTCAGACAGTCCCTGCTTGCAGCGCTGATCGAGCGGAAGCTCAGCAGATATTTCGGCCAGTTCGACGCCCAGATCCGCAAGGTGGAGAAGGACAAGTATTCCGTCTTCATGCAGAAAAAGGGCCTGGATGCCGCGATGGAGGATCATTTCTCCATCCTGGAGGATGTCAAGACCCTGAATATCGGCAATACGACGGCCGTCACGCTCAGCATCAGCATGGCGACCGGCAGAGGTACGCTGGATAAAAATGATGAAACGGCGCAGAACGCCATGAATCTTGCCCTCGGCCGCGGCGGCGACCAGGCGGTCGTCCGGATGCCGGAGAAGACCATCTTCTACGGCGGCAAGAAGGAAAGAGAAGAAGGCCGGGCCACCCGCGTCAAGGCGAGAGTCAAGGCCCAGGCACTCCGGGAGCTGATGACGGGCAAGGAGCAGGTGCTCATCATGGGCCATCAGATGCCCGACATGGACTGCTTCGGCGCGGCGATCGGCATCTACCGCGCGGCTGTGCACATGCAGAAGAGCGCGCACATCGTCATGAACGAGATCACGTCTTCGCTGCGGCCGATCATCGACCGTTTCGTGGACAACCCGGATTATCCGCAGGATCTCATTATCAATTCAGAGAAGGCGAAGAGCCTGCTCGCGCCCGGAACGATGGTCGTCGTGGTGGACGTGAACCGGCAGAGCTATACGGAATGCCCGTCCCTGATCGAAAAAGCCGAGACGATCGTGGTGCTCGACCATCACAGACAGAACAGCGAGACGATCAAGAAATCGACGCTTTCGTATATCGAGCCTTATGCGTCTTCGGCCAGCGAAATGGTCGCGGAGGTGCTGCAGTACTTCAGCGACAGCATGCGCATCCGCCCGCTGGAAGCCGAGACGATCTATGCCGGCATCGTCATGGATACGGACAACTTCCTGGCGAAGACCGGCGTCCGGACATTCGAAGCGGCGGCATTCCTGCGCAGACACGGCGCGGATGTGACGAGAGTCCGCAAGCTTTTCCGCGAGCGCATGCAGGATACGCGCGTGAAGACGGCTACGGTCAGCAACGCGGAGATGTTCATGGACAATTACGCAATGAGCGTATGCAAGCCTGACGGCGTGGAGAGCCCTACGGTGATCGGCGCGCAGGCAGCGAACGATATGCTCGATATCATCGGTGTGAAAGCATCCTTTGTATTCACGCCGTACAATGACAAGATCTATATCAGCGCACGGTCGATCGACGAAGTGAATGTTCAGCTGATCATGGAACGCCTGGGCGGCGGCGGACATCTGAGCATTGCCGGCGCGCAGCTGACGAACTGCTCGATCGATGAAGCGAAGGAAAGAGTGAAGGACACCATTCTGCAGATGACGCAGGAAGGGGCCCTGTAAAAGGAGGAAATCATGCAGGTAGTATTGCTTCAGGATGTAAAGACGCTTGGAAAGGCCGGCGATGTGGTCAAGGCGAATGACGGCTACGCCAGGAATTTCCTGATCCCCAAGAAGATGGCGGTCGAGGCGAATGCGGCGAATCTCGCCAAGCTGAAACAGCAGAAAGCCTATGAAGCGAAGGTCGCGGCGGAGGAGCTGGCGGCGGCGAGAGCGCTTTCGGATTCCATCTCCGGCAAGACCATTCAGATGAAGGTCAAGGCCGGTGAGGGCGGCAGGCTCTTCGGCGCCATCGCTTCCAAGGAGCTTGCGCAGGAAGTGGAAAAGCAGCTGGGCGTCGCAGTCGACAAGAAAAAGATCGTGCTGCCCGATCCCATCAAGACCCTGGGCGAGCATCCCGTGTCGGTCAAGCTGCACAAGGATGTGACGGCGGCGATCAAGGTGAACGTAACAGCGGAATAAAACGGTCTCCTCTGCGGAACGTGTGCGGAGGGGATCTTACGAAATGACAGAGAGTAGCGGCATGGAAGAAAATCAGATCAAACGAATACAGCCCCACAGCGAAGAAGCTGAGGGCATCCTGATCGGAGCGATGCTCCTGGATAATGAAGTGATTCCCGTCGTGGAGAATATCGTTAACGGAAGCGAATTCTACATCAGACAGTACGGGGTTATTTTCGATTCCATGGTCGAGCTCTATGAGGAAGGCCGTCCGGTCGATATCATGACGCTGCAGGACCGGCTGAAGGAAAAGGATGTCCCGCCGGAGACGGCGGGGATGGAATACCTCGGCGGTCTCGTGGCCGCAGTACCGTATTCCGCGAACGGAAAATATTATGCGGAGATCATCCATGACAAGGCAGTCCTGCGGAGGCTGATCCATGTCACGGAGGATATTGCCGGCGCGTGCTACGCCGGGAAGGACAAGACGGAGAATATCCTGGCGGATACCGAGAAGAAGATCTTCGACGTGCTGAACCGCCGGAGAGAGCAGGATTATGTACCGATCCAGGAGGTCGCGATCTCGACGCTGGAGCGTATTCACAAGGCGGCCAGGACGAAGAGCCTGATCACCGGCGTGCCGACAGGCTTTACGGATCTGGACCGGAAGCTGGCAGGTCTCCAGCCTTCGGATCTGATCCTGCTGGCTGCCAGACCGTCCATGGGAAAGACGGCATTTGCGCTGAATATCGCGCAGTATGCCTGCTTCAAAAAGGGGTACTGCACGGCGATCTTCAGCCTGGAGATGTCCAAGGA
>DFKM01000091.1 GCA_002373555.1 Lachnospiraceae bacterium UBA3645 | reverse complement strand
TGATGCCGAAGACCGGGCCGAGAGACGGCTCACGAAGAGCGACCATGGCATTCTTTCCGATCCGTCTGAGACCGTCCGTCAGACCTACGCTGGTGGTGGTCTTTCCTTCACCGGCAGGAGTCGGGGTGATGGCGGTAACCAGGATCAGCTTTCCGTTCGGCTTATCCGCCATATCTTTCAGCAGTCTGTAATCGATCTTCGCTTTATAGTTTCCGTACTGTTCAAGATAATCCTCAGGAACACCGGCGACCTTCGCGATCTCCGTGATCTTCTTCATTTTGCATTCCTGTGCGATCTCAATATCGGTTTTATAACCCATGATAATCTCCTCCTTCCGGAAGCGGCATTCATTCCTTTGCCGGTGACATTTTTTACAGGTGCATTATATATGAAGGGTGCTGCAATGTAAATGATTTTCGTGTCTTTCATAGACAAATCGGACTTGATTTGATAAATCTAATCGGTCCATTGCTGAAAAAACGAAAGTCTGCATTTGCAGGCGCCATATATAATTGATAAGATGCGTAAATAATTGGCTGTTTGCGCCTTGCCGCTTAATTTTGTAAACCAGGCAATTCTCAGACACCCGGCAGATCCTTCGTCTCGAAATAGGATTTCAGTTCGACCGAAGTCAGGGAATCACCGTATTTTTTGATGTTCGAAAGCAGTGTATCGAGTGCGTTCGTATCCTTGACGGCAAACTTCAGAACAGCATTATAATGACCGACCACATGGCTGTGTTCCGTGATCATCTCCGACTGCTCGCAGAACCGGCAGAACGCAGTATATTTTTCCGGCTCGCAGGCGACCATGATGAAGCCGGTGATCCCGCAGTCGAGCCGTGTGCGGTCGATGCGGATGCGGTAAGACCTGATGATGCCTTCATCCTCCATCTTCCGGATGCGCTCGCCGACGGCCGGCGGCGTCAGGCCGACCTTTTCGCCGATGGAGCGCAGTGTCCTCGTGCAGTCTTCCTGAAGCGAGTTCAGGATCTGGATATCTGTTGCGTCCATAGAGTAATCTCCTGCAGATCTCTGTATGTGTTTTTGTTGCGATGCTTTCCGCGTCACGCCGGTTCAGCTCATCTGTGCCGGAAACAGGGGTCGCTCCGCCTGCGCTCCCGTTTTACTGCTCCTGCTTGATATAAATGCAGATGATCATCATGTCTCTGTCCGGCTTCACCTGCAGACCGCCAACCGCATCTGACGAATCAAACAGCACAAGCTCGCCTTCCTGAATCCCCGGCACGGACGGATCCGCAAACCCAAGCGTCCCCGGATCGGAAACAAAGATCCCGACGGTCTCCGCCTCGTCCGGCTGCTTCCAGATCCCTGCCAGATCTCCGACAGCGCAAGTGCTTCCGGCCGCCAGCTTTACCGCCTCGATTTCCCCCTCTGCTTTTCCTTTGCGCAGCATCAGGTTGAAATCCGTCACAACACCTTCACTGATCGTCTCGCTTGCACCGTCAAACCGCGCCGCCTGCCCCGGCTCCAGTTCATACCACGCACCCGCATCATGCTTCATGCGCAGATTCCCTTTTCTCGTCGTGATCAGGCGCATATAATCCGGCAGTGCCGTAAAAGTACTCTTCTCATCCTGCACGACCGCGCTGGACAGACGCCAGATAAAGTCCCGGTCCGCATAGACTGCGCCTTCCGGGCAGATCGCAAGCTCTGTTGTCGTCCCGCCGGACCATTCCGTCGTTTTCGTATCATTTTTCCGTATGATTTTCATCTTGTTATCTCCCGATCTCGCCTTAACGGGTGCAGAACCTGCCTTTTCCAAGCAACGCTACCCCTTTTTAGCTTCTTTGAAGATGCCTTTTACCGAAAAAAGGGTATCCTCCTGCAATATTCAGACTGCAGCGCCCAAAAGCAACACTTTTCAACCTGTTTTTGGGGTATCGTCTGCCTATCAGAGCCATTCTCCGCCCAATGAGCAGTTTCCAGTATATTTGTTCTGATTATACCCGCCCTGCGTCAAAAATAAGTCTAAAAACCATCATTGCGCTTATACAAATGCAAAAAAAACGCAGAAAGTGATACTGCAGCAGCACACTTTCCGCGTTTCCGTACATTACACCGATTTACAGCGATTTCTGGACACGGTTCCCGTCTGCCTCGATCGGCAGATAACGGATCCTGGCGCCCATTTCATATTTACCGTAAAAGGCGACATAATAAGGTCTGTAGATCGACCGCATCGAAACCAGTTCCGCATAGGCGACCTTTCCGATCTGACGGCGGACCATGCGGAGTGCCGCCCGCTTTGCGGCGTCGAAGATCTTCTCATCTGAAAACTCCGTTTTCTGAATGGATTCCTCCTTCTCCACCTCGATCTCGACCGTCTTCACTTCTTCCTCCGCGTAGCTGGCAGTGCATCTGGTGCCTTCCACCATCATACGGATCTTCTGGGAAGGTTTTTTGAACTTTTCCGACAGCCCCAGCCATTTGATCAGGGGTGCGGGCTGATAGTCGAGACGCATGATGACTTCCCGGCTTTCCAGATAGATCAGCTTCAATGTGATTTCTCCGCCGCCGTAAAGCGCCTTTCCGAACACATTTCCGCCGGCCCTTGCCTTCTTCAAGGCTTCTTCTACTGTCATTGTGATCGGTGTTGCTGTGATCTTCATATCCTTCCCGTCCTTTTCTTGCAGACCGTCTGCCGGTTCTTACTTGCCTCTCAGTGCCCGCTTCTCATCCTGCAGCGCCTTCGCACCGAATCCGAACTTGAAGACTTCGTAGATGTAACGGCAGAAAATGATGATGGTCATGCCGGCTGCCACTGCGGGCGCCATGTATCCGATGACCCAGTCAACACGGTTGATGATGCCCCAGGAATAAATGATCGCAAGAACAGCATACAGCAGGCAGAGCGCACCGTCAACACCGAACCACTCGACCTTCGTCTGATTGTGATACTCTTCGGGCGTCATTCCGCCGTAGGCAACGGTCTCTCCTGTTGCTCCTGCTACTGCAGCGAAGCCCTGGTTGAGCTCAACGCCGAAGCGGTTTCCGACCAGGAACGCAATGAGCGAGATCGGCAGGGACGCCAGCATGGCATCCACTTCGCCGCCCAGGAATCCGATCGACAGGGGCTGCACATAGGTGAAGAAGATCCAGGATAGCGCACCGGTCACCATGGAGGCAACGCCTGCAACATTTGTCTTCTTACCTTCATACATGATCGCGATAATGACCGGCCAGAACAGGACCGACATACTGATACTGGACAGGAAGATCATGGCATCGTAAACCAGCGGGAACATGAATGCGGATGACAGGCCGATCACACCGAAGATCACGCAGGCGACCCTGGTGATGGTGATCGACTGCTTATCGGTCAGCGGCACCTTGCGCAGCTTGTTGATGACATCGTTGGAAAGGATCTCACCGCCGATCAGATAATAGGAGTCGATGGTGGAAATGATGGCACCGAGCATACCGAAGATGAACAGACCTCTCATGACGACAGGCAGATTGGCCAGAACAAGCTGTACATATTCCACCTCGGGCTGGATCAGCTGTTCGGGGTCGATGGTGCGGACTACCATGGCGGCGAACATCAGGCAGGCATCCATGCTCATCCAGATGGAGAAGCAGGTCAGCATGGCTCTCTTACCGGTCTTGGGGCCGTT
>DFKM01000146.1 GCA_002373555.1 Lachnospiraceae bacterium UBA3645 | reverse complement strand
TGCCGGATGTCTCGATCACGGAATCACTGATATTGACGGTCGTGCCCTCACCATAGGAGAAGACGGCGTTTGCATGGGTACCGTTCGTGCTGATGACCATGTCGGACAGCGTGAGCGTTCCGCCGTTTGCTGCGAAGATGGCGGAATTCTCGCCGTAGAAATCGGCCTCGTCCCCGTCGGCTTCACCGCTCTTGGTGATCTGGGTATTGGAATATTCTGCGGTCTCGCCGTCAGCGGTGATGACATGCTCGCCATCGGCTGTATTTTCGAGCTGGTCTTTGATCTCGATGTCAGAGATTTCCGGGACATTGCTGTCGGCTGCGGCTGTATTGGTCTGGGTTTCTGCGGCCGCATTGTTCTCACTTTCTTCGGTGCCGGCAGGTGCATTTTCGTTTCCTTCGGAAGCTTCAGCCTGCACGGTTTCTGTCGTCATTTCGGCTTGTGCGGTTTCCGCTGCCGTTTCATTTTCTGCGGCTGCCGCTTGTGTAGTCACGGTTGTTTCCGCCTGGGTATCTACTGTATTTGTATTGCCGCAGCCCGCCAGCATGGCTGACATGCAAATGGCTGTCATCACTGCGATCCATTTCGAAGTTTTATATGTCGGATGATCCTTCCCGTGTTCTTTCTTTTCAAGCATTTCTCTTACCTCGCTTTTCGTTGGGCTTGTTTCTTGTTTCTGACAGCAGTATATAGTCCGAAACTTAACTGTACTTTAAAGGATCAAGATAGTTTCAGGCAAGTGCAGATTCTGCGGGCGGACGGCTGCAGCGAGATTACGGACGCAAATCTTGCTTCTCCCTTTTTCATCCGTAAAACCTGCCCGCACCAATAAAAAAACTGCCCGCAGGCAGTTTTTCATCATCTCTTCTTCATATATTCCACGACATCCTGATACCGCAGCTTCCCGCCGAAGATATCCAGCGCGCTGCCGATGGTGATATCCACCCTGCCGTCTCCCAGCCGCTCCGCCAGCCGGATATCCTCCATATTTCGGATGCCGCCCGCGTAGGTCACCGGAACAAGTGTACAGGCTGCCAGGATCCGGAAGACCTCCGCATTGATCCCAGCCTGCTTCCCCTCCTCATCCACAGCGTGAACAAGGAATTCCGAACAGTATTCCGCGAGCATGGCGAGCGCATTCTCCGTCAGCTCTGTATCTGTCATTTTTGTCCACCGGTCCGTCACGATCAGGAACCTGCCGTCCCGCTTTCTGCAGGAAAGATCCAGCACCAGCCGTTCCTTTCCGACAGCCTGCACCATAGCGGCGAGTCTTTCCATATCAATCAGACCGTTCCGGAATACATACGAAGTCACAATGACATGAGACGCGCCGGCATCCAGATATTCCGCGGCATTCTCCGGGGTGATGCCGCCGCCGGCCATCAATCCGCCGGGGAAGGCGGACAACGCAGACAGCGCCTGCGCTTTCGTTCGTTCATAATACTCCGAATCCCGGTGATTGAGCAGGATGACGTGGCCGCCCGGGAGATCGTCCCGGCGGTACATGTCCGCATAGTAAGATGCATCGCGGGCGGAGACGAAATTCTCTCTGGCGGAATCCGAGTCGCCGGAGATTGTGCCGCCGACGATCTGCTTGACGGAACCGTTGTGAATATCGATGCATGGACGAAGATGCATATAACCCCTTTCGGCGCCTGCGCCTTATTTTCTCTTGATCTTAAAATACTTATCGAAACCGTTCAGGATTCCCTGCACGATCTTATCCTGATAAGAATCCTTTGCCATCAGCCTGTCTTCCGTCGGATTGCTCATATACCCCATCTCGATCAGCGTGACCGGCACTTTGCACCAGTTGATCCCGGTGTAATCATCCGCCTGCATGATCCCGCGGTTCTTGCTCTTCGTCTGTTTGCAGACTTCGTTCACAACGCACTTCGACAGTCTGTAGCATTTTTTGTAAAGCTTCCTGATCGGGTACGGGCTCTTCTTTGTCGGCGAGATCGTAAATGTCCCTCGTTTGCCGCGCGAACCCGATCCGTTCGCGTGGATCCGGATAAATGCGTCCGCCTTCAGTTCATTGGCGATAGCTGCTCTCTCACTGTTCGGAATATTCACGTTGTGCTTTGTCCGGATCATGACGACCTGATAGCCGTTCTCCTCAAGCACTTTCTGCAGTTTTTTGGCAACGATCAGCGACAGTTCATATTCATAGAGCTTTGTAGATACGCCCATGGTACCTGCAGAGACTTTCTTTCTCGTCTTCCTCGCACCGGGGCCGATCGGCTCCTTCGATGTATTCGCGTGTCTCTGATGCCCGGCGTCGATCACAATGAGCTTTCCGGTCACCTTCTTTTTCCTGACGGTGCTGAATTCACCAAAGACCGGATTTTTTTTCGTCCCTGCGCAGGCGCGTACCCTGACATAGCATTGATTTCTGATTTTCAGCTTCTTCAGAACAGCCTTGTTCTCTTTCACATAAGTCTTCTTATATTTTTTGAACGCCTTATCATAGGAATAGAACACCTGATAGCCGACTGCGCCGTCCACTTCCTTCCAGGTGACGGTGATCTGCCGAAGCACGGAATTATCAAGCTTCAGTATGCCGACTCTTCCGGGCTGTACCGGGTCCGATTCTTTCTCCGTCTGTTCAGAGGAAGGATCTTCCGGAGCCGGGTCTGTTCCCTCCTGCTTCGTCTCCGACTGCTCGGCCGCCGGCTGTTCCTCCGTCAGCTGCATGGTTTCCTGCTGTGCAGTCTCCTTCAGCTCTTCGGCACGGATCCGGCACGGCACCGCCAATGACATGCCCAAAACAAGAATCGTCGTGAAAATTAAAATACTGCTCTTTTTCATGAATCCTCCCGTCATCTCCCGAAATAAATGTCCAGTCCGTCGGCAAGTCCCTCTGCGATCTGCCACTGATATTCCTCCGTCTGCATCAGCTCATCCTCTTCCCGGTTGCTCATAAATCCCATTTCCACAATGGTCACCGGTACTCTGCACCAGTTGATGCCGGAGTAATTGTCGCTGCGCATCACGCCCCGGTTCTTCGCACCGGTCGCTGCCACGAGTCCCTCCAGCACCGACTCTGCAAGCGCATTGCATTCGTTGTAGATATCGGCATTGTACGGACTGGAGCTCGTCTGGCAGATCGTAAAGCATCCATGGGCACTGTGATCCTCACTGCCGTCGGCATGAATCCGGATAAATGCGTCCGCGTTCGCTTCGTTTGCCATCGAAGCCCGCTCCACATTGCTGATATTGACATCATTCGTCTCGCGGATCATCAGGACTTCGTAGCCGCGGTTCAGAAGCTCCTGCTTCAGTTTCAGCGCCACATCCAGGTTCAGCTGATATTCCGGCGCGCCGGTATAGTCCCCGGCCGTGCCGCTCGATACTTTCGCCTTCATCTCGGATGCACCGGGGCCGATCGGCTCTTTCTCGCTGTTCGCATGCGCCTGATGCCCGGGGTCGATGGCGATGAGCTTCCGGTCAGCGATCGGATAGCCGTCTTCATCGGTCTCGGACAGGATGCTGCCGTCCTCGGCAAGACCTTCATCCAGCTCGATCTCTTCCTGGGTCATATCGGAAATGTCCGTCTGTCCGGCAATACCGGCCATGGAAGGATCCCCTTCCTCCCCGGCAGTCTCCTCCGTTTCCGTCTCCGCCGGCGCTGTCGTTTCCGGCTGCTGCGTTTCTTCTGCCGATGTCCCTGTCCCAGTCGTCTCCGCAGCCGCTTCCGTCACAGCGGTTTCCGCCTCCGCCGTCTGCACTGCCGCAGTCGTTTCCGCCGGATCCTGCTTCTTTCCGCTGCAGCCTGCGATCAGGAACATGCAGACAATAATCATCAGCATCCCAAATGCTTTTCGTTTCATCCCAAACCTCAACTATAGTAAAGCCGAAAGCTGAAGGCGGCCGGTTCTTCACCCGATCTGCGGGTTCCGAACGACAGACATCTTCAGCTCACCATACATCTTCACCTGATCCCGGAACTTCCGAAACCGCCCCGGGCTTCTCCCTTCATTTCGCCGATCTCTTCAAAAACGATCTTCGGCTGATGTTCAAGGATCCGGAACTGCGCGATCCGGTCATTGACATGGATCTCCGTGTCGCGCATCGCCAGAACAGGATACATCCACCGGTCATCCGTGCTGTTCTTCCCGTAGGATTCGTCGATGATCCCGATGGAATTGACCTGGATGATCCCGAAGTTCCTAAACGCAGAGCTCCGGGGCGCCACGATCGCTTCATAGCCGTCCGGGAGGCGCACCGAGATCCCGAGATCGATCATCCGGAACTCGCCCTGCTTCAGCGTGACATCCTCTGCGGCCCGCAGGTCGATCCAGTCACTCTTCCCGTCAATATAAGTCAGTCTGTCGATCTTGTCGCTGTGATAATGAATCTTCAGCGTCTGTGTATTCATGCCGCTCATCTCTTTCTGTATCTGTCGCGGCGTCTCGACATCCTGTTGTAACGGATCCGTTCTCCGATCAGCCAGAACAGGAGGATCAACAGCACAACAAGCATCACGAACATGAGCGCAAGGAAAATGAGTTCGCCGGCTGTCCAGCCGAAGATCTCGGTTTCCTCAGTATATGCTTCCTCCTCAGCGGATTCCGCCGCCGCGATGGATTCCTCTGCACGCGATTCAGCCCATACTTCAAAGGCTTCGTCCGTCAGCAGAACGGTCGTCTCGCCGAGAGAGGCCTGGTCGTATGTGAAGGCCAGCGTGCCGATCGTCAGGTTCTCTTCCGTCGGTTCCGCATCCGCCGGCGTAAATGCTGCCGAAAGCTTTGTTTCGTCCGCAAGATCCGGCACCATCAGCGCGAGATCCGGCATTTCCACGTCTTCCTGTGCATGTCCGAGCTCGTCATAAACATCCGGGAAGATCTCCGAAACATTTTCCTCCGTCACCAGATTGAAATCGTTGAACGCATGGTCCAGCAGCAGTTTGGTATCATTGAATCTGTCGGACAGGCCCTTCATGAGAACGCAGACGACTTCCATGCCGTCCTTCTCGGCGTACGTCACCAGCGTATTGCCGGCCAGCGAAGTAAATCCGGTCTTGCCGCAGACGACATCCGGATCATAGAATTCGCTCTCCTGCTGCAGCATCAGATGATGGTTCGTATATCTGGAGAAACCCTCCGTCCGGATCGCCCGGCCGGCCAGCTGTACGGACGTCTGGGAAGCATATCTGCGGAAATCCTCATTTTCCACACAGGCGGACAGGATCAGCGCCATGTCCCGCGCCGTGGTCACATGCTCCGGATCATTCAGTCCGTGCGGGTTGACAAAATGCGTGTTCTCACAGCCCAGTTCCTTTGCCCGCGCATTCATCATATCCGCGAAGCCGCTTAACGATCCGCCGACGTGCTCTGCCAGGGCATAGCCGACTTCGTTCACGGATTCGACCAGCAGGAACTGCAGACATTCATCGACGGTCAGCACTTCCCCCTCTTCGAACTCATAATGATGTCCGCCCTCTTCGATATCGTAGATGGCATCATGGGAGAAGGTCACTTCTTCGTCCAGCTTGCAGTTCTCCAGCGTCAGCAGCGCTGTCATGATCTTGGTGGTGCTGGCAGGGTAGCTGATGGCATCCGGATCCTTCTCATAAAGCACTTCACCGGATCGTTTTTCGAACATGAAAACGGATTCGGCAGAAACTTCCGGGCCCGCCGGCCAGTCCGGGACATCGGTCACGTCCGTCAGACCGCCTGCAGTGATGCCTGCGCCGGCACCGGCGGATACCGGGGCCGCACCGTCTTCCGCGGATGCGGTCTCTCCTGCGGATACAGTTGTCTCCGCCGCAGCCGTCTCGGTTTCCTGCACCTCTTCGGCCCGGCATACGCCGGCCGGTACAAGACAGACGGCAAGCAGCAGTGCCGCAAACAGCGTTCTCAGTTTTCTCATTTCAGAAATTCTCATTCAGTAATCGCCTTTCCAAACGGCCGGTATTCTTCCGGCAGATGTCTGATCACTTCCGCAAGCGGGAATCCCACGACCGTAAAATAATCTCCCCGGATGCCCTTCACGAGCATCGAGCCGAGCCCCTGGATGCCGTAGCCGCCGGCTTTGTCCATCGGTTCACCCGTAGCCGCATAAGCCCGGATCTCGGCATCGGTCAATTCGTAAAATTCGACCTCCGTCTCCGAAGTAAAGGACTGTATGCCTTCCGGAGAACAGATCGCCACGCCGGTGCTGACCACATGCGTCCTGCCGGAAAGCGCGCGGATCATCTCCTCCGCTTCCTGTACATTCCCGGGTTTCCCGAGGGCTTTCCCGTCCAGAAGCACCAGCGTATCGGAGCCGATCACGACATCCTCCGGATGTGTTTCGGCCACTTCCAGCGCTTTGTGGCGCGCCAGAAATTCCGCGCGCCGGCTCACCGGCAGATCCGCCGGCACCTTTTCTTCCGAGACCGCGGGTATACAGGTGAATTCCACGCCCACCATATGCAGAAGCTCGTTTCTTCTGGGGGATTTCGAAGCCAGTATCAGCATCAGCCCCGCCTCCAGTTCTTCATGAAGAACCCGAAAAATCCACCGCAGGCACCGCCGAGCAGATGGGAAATGTGTGAGATATTGTCCGCCGTGAACAGTCCGCTGTAGACCTCCTGGCCGAGATATACGATCGCGACGACGATCAGCGTCAGCGGGATCTCTCCCTTCTTCACGCTGACGACAGAAGACAGCAGCATCATCATGAAAACAATGCCCGAAGCGCCCATCAGCGCGGTATCGGGGAACAGGATCAGATTGATAATGCCTGTCAGCACGGCGACGACAGCCATCATGATCAGCAGATCGCGGCTGCCGTATTTTTCCTCCAGGATCGGTCCGAGCAGCAGGAACAGCGTCATGTTGCCGGCCCAGTGCGCAAAGTTCGCGTGGCCGAGCACATGCGTGAAGATCCGGAAATACGCCAGGACGTCCCGGAAGGAACATCTGTATACGGAAAAGAGAAGGTCATTGCTCGCCCCCTTTGTCGCGATGGACAGCAGAAGAACCGCCAGGGTGAGGAAAAAGAAGGTGAGAACGACCGGTGAGTTGTATCTGATTCTTCCGATCATTATTTTGTCAGCTCCGTTACGGTTTCGGCTGCATCATAGAGGTATCCGGGATCCAGGGCTTCCATACGGCCTTCGTCCGCCAGTTCCGCGACAGCATGATCCATGGGGAGACGCTCGCAGACTTTGACGCCGGTCTTCGACGACCATCTCTCCAGCTTGTTCTCGCCGAAGACATAGATCTTCTTTCCGCAGTCCGGGCAGATTACATAGCTGAAGTTCTCGATCACGCCGAGCACGGGGATGTTCATCTGCGCAGCCATGTTATAGGCTTTCTTTACGACCATGTCCACGAGGCTCTGCGGGGAGGTCACCAGCAGGATGCCTGTTACAGGCAGCGACTGGAATACGGTTAACGGTACGTCGCCGGTTCCGGGCGGCATATCCACGAGCAGATAATCCAACTCGCCCCAGATGACATCCGACCAGAACTGCTTTACAATGCCGGCGATCGCCGGGCCTCTCCAGATGACCGGTGCTTCCTCTTCCTCCATCAGCAGATTGATGGACATGATCTCGATGCCGCTGGCGCTCTGTGCGGGCAGCATCTGTTCGCCGACGATTCCGCCGATCTGCTTTACGCCGAACATCTTCGGGATCGAAGGTCCGGTGATATCCGCATCCAGGATGCCGACTTTATAACCTTTTCTTCGCAGCGCCACTGCCAGGCCCGCCGTTACAGTGGATTTTCCGACGCCGCCTTTCCCGCTGACGATGCCGATCACGTTCTTAATATCCGAATCCTGGTTCGGCGCAACATAGAAGGGATTCTCCGCTTCCTTCTCCGCCTTCGCAGCATCGGCTGCCTGCTTTGCCGCCTCTGCCTTTCTGATCGCTTCCTCCAGCGCGGGATCTCTTACTTCTTCCATAGCTGTCTCCTTCTTGCGGGGATCTTTCGTCCCTCTTCCGAAATATTCTGCCTGAGGATGCGCGCTTCCCGCCTCCTCAACCATAGTATCATAGCATATAATGACGGATTGTGAAACAAAAAAACCGCCGCGAAACGCGGCGGTCCGTAGTTCTTAAGAATTATTTCAGAGTGACCTTTGCACCGACCTCTTCCAGAGCGGCCTTTGCAGCCTCGGCCTCTTCCTTGGAAACGCCCTGCTTGACAGCCTTGGGAGCGGAATCGACAACTTCCTTTGCTTCCTTCAGGCCAAGTCCGGTCAGCTCGCGGACAACCTTGATGACCTTAACCTTCTGAGCACCGATCTCAGTCAGTTCTACATCAAACTCGGTCTTCTCTTCGACTTCCTCAGCGGGGCCGGCTGCTGCTACAACAACGCCTGCTGCTGCGGATACGCCAAACTTCTCCTCACATGCCTTTACAAGGTCATTCAGTTCCATTACGCTCAGCTCTTCAACGGCTGCGATGATCTCATCAATGCTAAGTTTTGCCATTTTCTTATCCTCCGTAAGATTTTTCTTCGTCTTTATACTGGTAGTAAATCAGGCTTCAGCCGCTGCTTCAGGGCTGTCTTTCTTTGCGATCTGGTCAATAACACGCGCAAAGTTCGCCATAGGAGACTGCAGACTTCCAAGCAGTCTGGACAGCAGCACTTCTCTTCCGGGAATTGTTGCCACGACCTTGATGTCTGCCTCGTTGTAATAGTTTCCGTCCACGACGCCGGCCTTTAAGGAAACTGCGTCGTGCTTCTTTGCGAATTCCGCAATGATGCGGGCAGGTGCTGTAGCATCCTCGCTGGAAACAGCAATTGCGCTGGGTCCTTTGAGATCATCAGCAAGCGCCTCGTAGGGCGTTCCCTTCATCGCGATCTTCATCAGCGTGTTCTTGTATACACGATAGGTCACGCCGGCTTCACGAAGCTGCTTTCTGAGCTGCGTATCGTCTTCGACGGTGATTCCCATGTAGTCAACAAGAACGGCGGCCTGTGCATCGGAAAGCAGATTGGAAATCTCCTGAACGACAGGCTGTTTTGCTTCTACATTCGCCATGAATCCATTTACCTCCTTGTAGTAATGTGCACCACTGCAAAGATATAAGAAAAACTCCTTCCGCCAAAGCGGAAGGAGAGAATAAGCAATCATTTCCCTTCCTCGGCAGGCGCTATGCTTATGCCTTGCGGCACCTGCTGTCTTCGGCAGTGGTAAATATTTAATGCCGTGTTATGGTAACACAGTATTATACGGTTGTCAATCTATGAATTACAGATATTTGACCGGGTTCAGCTTCACGCCGGGGCCCATGGTGGAGGTCAGTACGATGCTCTTCATATAGGTTCCCTTCAGCGTGGAAGGACGGGCCTTTACAAGTACGCTCATGATCGCATCCAGGTTCTGGGCAAGCTGCTCTTCGGTAAAGGAAGCCTTTCCGATCGGTACATGGATGATGTTGGTCTTGTCGAGACGGTACTCGATCTTACCGGCTTTGATTTCCTTGACGGCCTTCTCGACATCCATGGTAACGGTACCGGCCTTGGGGTTGGGCA
>DFKM01000183.1 GCA_002373555.1 Lachnospiraceae bacterium UBA3645 | reverse complement strand
TCCTATCCTTTCGTGGACCTGATCTTCGGCACCCATAATGTCTATAAGCTGGCAGAGCTTCTGTACCGCGTTCTGGCAGAAAAAACAAGAGTCATTGATATCTGGGACAAAGCGGATGCGATCGTGGAGGATCTTCCGGTCAACCGGAAATATTCCTTCAAATCCGGCGTCAATATCTCTTTTGGCTGCAACAATTTCTGCACCTACTGCATCGTTCCTTACGTCAGAGGCCGGGAACGCAGCCGCGCACCGGAGGATATCCTGAAAGAGATCCGGCAGCTGGCCGATGACGGCGTGATCGAGATCATGCTGCTCGGGCAGAATGTCAATTCCTACGGCAAGGATCTGGAGACGCCCATGACATTTTCCGAACTGCTCCGGGAAGTGGAGAAGATCGAAGGGATCCGAAGGATCCGGTTCATGACGTCCCATCCGAAGGATCTTTCGGATGAACTGATCGCTGTCATGAAGGACAGCAAAAAAATCTGCAGGCATCTGCATCTGCCGCTGCAGTCGGGAAGCACAAAGCTCCTTGCGGCCATGAACCGCAGATATACCAAAGAAGATTATCTGAACCTGGCACTGAAGATCCGGCGAGAGATCCCGGACATTTCCCTGACAACGGATATCATTGTCGGCTTCCCCGGCGAGACGGAAGAGGATTTTCAGGATACGCTGGACGTCGTCCGCCAGGTCCGTTATGAGAGCGCATTCACCTTCATCTATTCGCCCCGCACAGGCACGCCGGCCGCGAAGATGGAGCAGGTACCGGAAGCTGTTGTCCATGAACGCTTTGACAGACTTCTTGCCGAAGTGCAGGAGATCGCGAAGGAAGTTTGCTGCAGGGATACCGGAAAGATAATGGAAGTGCTGGTCGAAGAGGTCAATGAGAAGGATCCTTCACTGCTGACCGGCAGACTGTCGAATCATATCATGGTCCATTTCCCGGGATGTCCGGCGCTTGTCGGCAGGCTGGTCAATGTGAAGCTGACGTCAGCGCACGGATTCTATTATCAGGGAGAAATGGTCTGATCTGGGGCGTCCTGCAGGGACTGCCCGATTTGGAGAGGTTTGATACACATGATGACACCGATGATGCAGCATTATCTGGATACGAAAAAAGAGTATCCGGACTGCATTTTATTCTACAGGCTCGGCGATTTTTATGAAATGTTCTACGAGGACGCCATCACGGTCTCCCGGGAACTTGAACTGACGCTGACGGGCAAGGACTGCGGCATGCCGGAACGTGCGCCCATGTGCGGCGTGCCGCATCATGCAGCCGACGTCTATATCAGCAAGCTCGTGGAACGGGGATTTAAAGTCGCCATTGCAGAGCAGACGGAGGATCCGAAGCAGGCAAAGGGACTGGTACGCCGGGAAGTCGTCCGGATCGTGACGCCCGGGACGAACATGGCCCCGCAGGCGCTGGAAGAAGGCAGAAACAATTACATCATGTGCATTGCTGCGCAGGACCGGGAATTCGGACTTTCCGCAGCAGATGTTTCTACGGGCGAATTTTTTGCGACGGAAGTGACCTCTGTCGGAGAACTGTTCGATGAGATCTATAAATTCATGCCGTCCGAGATCATCGTAAATGAAGCCTTTATGATCCGCGGCGTGGATACAGATGAACTGAAGAACCGCTATCATATGATGATCTCCGTGCTGCCGGCTTCGTATTTTAAGGAAACGGACTGCGTGAAACGGCTCTGTGATCATTTCGATGTCTATTCCTATGAAAGCCTGGGCTTTAAGGACCGCCACGCGGCAGGTCTTGCTTCCGGCGCTATGCTCATTTATCTGGATGAGACACAGAAGATCGCGCTCACGCATATTACCGGGGTCAGCCTGTATGACCGTGGGAAATATATGATCATCGATACGTCCACCAGAAGAAATCTGGAACTGACCGAGACGCTGCGGGAGAAGAAGAAGCACGGGACGCTTCTGTGGGTCCTGGACCGGACGAAGACCGCCATGGGCGCCAGACTCCTGCGTACCATTATCGAACAGCCGCTCCTCACAAAGGAGGAGATCATCCGTCGGCAGGATGCGATTCAGGATCTTCTGGACGATCTGATCACCAGAGAGGAGCTGCGGGAATATCTGGCTCCTGTCTATGACCTGGAGCGTCTGATGGGAAGGATCACCTTCCATACGGCCGGTCCCAGAGATCTGATCGCTTTTAAGACATCCCTGGAAATGCTGCCGCATATCAGAGGACTGCTGCAGGGCTTTGAGAGTGCCCTGCTTACAGAGCTTCATGAGGATATGGATGATCTCACAGATATCTGCGCAATGATCGGCGCAGCGATCAATGATGATCCGCCGCTGTCCTCGAAGGAAGGCGGCATTATCAAGGCCGGATATTCCGAAGAAGCCGACCGGCTCCGGGAGGCAAAAACAGAGGGTAACGGCTGGCTGAAAGAGCTCGAAGAAACAGAAAAAGAGCGCACAGGCATCAAGAACCTGCGTATCAAATACAACAGAGTATTCGGCTATTATCTGGAGGTCACCAACTCCTTTAAGGATCTGGTACCGGAGGATTATATCCGGAAGCAGACGCTGACGAATGCCGAACGGTACACGACGCCGCGGCTGAAAGAACTTGAGAACGTCATTCTGGGCGCCGATGAAAAACTGACCGCGTTGGAATATGACATTTTCTGTGAGATCCGGGAGCATATTTCGGGACAAGTCGCACGTGTTCAGAAGACAGCCCATGCGGTTGCCATGCTGGATGTGCTGCTGTCGCTGGCGCATGCCGCAGAGCATGAGCATTTCGTGCGGCCGAAGATCAACGACAAAGGAAGCATCAATATCATCGGCGGACGTCATCCGGTGGTTGCCAAAATGATGAAGGATGAGCCGTTCGTACCGAACGATACGAAGCTGGATCTGAAGGAGCACAGGATCGCCGTCATCACCGGACCGAACATGGCCGGTAAGTCCACGTACATGCGGCAGACAGCGCTGATCGTGCTGATGGCGCAGACCGGATCCTTTGTCCCGGCCGATAAGGCGGACATCGGGATCAGCGACCGGATCTTCACTCGCGTCGGCGCATCGGACGATCTCGCTTCCGGGCAGAGCACCTTCATGGTGGAAATGACGGAAGTGGCCAACATCCTGCGGAATGCTACCAGGAATTCCCTTCTGATCCTGGACGAGATCGGCAGGGGCACGAGCACATTTGACGGCCTGGCGATCGCGTGGGCGGTCGTGGAGCATATCAGTCAGCCGAAGCTGATCGGCGCGAAAACGCTTTTTGCGACGCATTATCATGAACTGACGGAGCTGGAAGGTCATCTTCCCGGCGTGAACAACTACTGCATTGCCGTCAAGGAGCAGGGAGATACGATCGTTTTCCTGCGTAAGATCGTTGCCGGCGGCGCGGACAAGAGCTACGGTATCCAGGTCGCAAAGCTGGCCGGCGTTCCCGGACAGGTGATCGAGAGAGCGAAGGAACTCGTCGCGGAACTGTCCGATGCGGATATCTCGGCACGTGCTAGAGAAGTCGCAGAGTCGGGGGTCACCGACAGGAAAAAACACGTTCCGAAACCGGATTACGTCGACAGGAACCAGCTTTCGCTGTTCGATACGAACAGTGACGACGAGATCCTGAAGGAGATCGACAGCCTGGAGCTTTCCACGATGACACCGATCGATGCACTGAATACACTGTATTCGCTGCAGGCTAAAAGAAAGAACCGCTGGCAGGGATAAAGGATAAAACGGAGGCATCATGCAGAAGATACATGTCCTTGATCAGGATACGATTAATCAGATCGCGGCCGGTGAGGTGATCGAACGTCCGGCTTCCGTGGTCAAGGAACTGACGGAAAACGCGATCGATGCGGGCGCAACTGCGGTCACGGTCGAGATCAGAGACGGCGGAAAAGCCCTGATCCGGGTGACGGATAACGGCTCCGGCTTTGACCCGGCCGATATCCGCACGGCCTTCATGCCGCATGCGACCAGCAAAATACAGACGGCGGAAGATCTTTTCTCTGTGGGTTCGCTTGGATTCCGCGGGGAGGCGCTGCCTTCCGTTGCGTCCGTTTCCAGGACGGAGCTGATCACCCGGACGTCCGAGAACATTACCGGCATCCGATACATCAATGAAGGCGGCGTGGAAAAGGAATTCTCGGAGGTCGGCGCACCGGAAGGTACGACGATCATCATCCGGGATCTGTTCTTCAATACGCCGGCGAGAAAAAAGTTCTTAAAGAAGGGGATCACGGAAGCCTCGAATGTCAGTACAATGATGGAAAGACTGGCGCTGTCGCATCCGTCGGTGGCCATACGGCTGATTGCAGATGATAAAGTGCGGCTTTCCACGCCGGGCAACGGCAGGCTGAAGGATCTGGTCTATTCCATTTACGGGAAGGACGCTGCGGCAGCCATGATCCCGGTTGAAGGCACCTTTTCCGGTGTGGAAATTTCCGGATTTACCGCAAAGCCCGAGTACAGCCGCGCCAACCGTACGTCCGAGATCTACTTTGTCAATAACCGCTTCGTCAGGAATCCGGTGATCGGCAAGGCGATCGAAAATGCGTATCTGGGATTTCTGATGCAGCACCGCTATCCGGTATGCATCCTGTTCCTTCGTTTCCGTCCGGGCGCTGTGGATGTGAATGTCCATCCCGCCAAGCTGGAAATCCGGTTTTCGGATGAGGATCTGGCCTATCAGGCGGTTTACGAAGCTGTCCGGGAGGCTCTCTCATCTGTCGAACTGATCAAACGGCAGCAGTTGGTGAAGGAACTGCAGGAAGAGACACGGAAGGATATGGGGACAGAGCCGTTCTTTGCGGAACGAAGACCTGTCTATTCCTTCGGTACAGAAAAGATCAGAAGACCGGAAGCTGCGGCTGTGTCGTCCATGCCTGAAAGACAGGATTCTGTTTCGGATGGTTATGATGGGAATCCGGCGGAGACAAGACCGGAACCGATCCAGCCGAAAAGGCGGGAGCTCTCCACGGTGGAACTTCTGATGAAGAAATGGGACAGTAAAAACGGAGCGGAAAATGGTTCTGCAGAGATCTCAGCGCCTGTATCTGCGTCTGTTCCGGAGCCTGCTGCTCCAACCCTTGCTGCGGAACCTGTTCCTGCAACCGGTCCTTCGTCCAGAAAAAGCGATACGCTTCTCGCCGGCACGCAGGAGAGGCTTTTTACGGAGGAAACCAGAAAAGACTACAGAGTGATCGGTCAGCTGTTCGATACCTACTGGCTGTTCGAATATAAGGATACATTTCTGATGATGGATCAGCATGCGGCGCATGAAAAGGTCCTGTATGAGAAGAATCTGGCGGCTTTCCGGAATAAGGAATTCACCTCCCAGATGCTGATGCCGCCGTATGAACCGGAACTCGGCGTAAAGGAAATGCAGATGTTCTCTGAATACATCCGTGCATTCCGGCAGCTTGGTTTCGAATTCGGGAATAGCGACGGGAAGCTTACGATTACCGCTGTACCGGGAAATGTACTGGGACTGTCCTGGCAGGAGGTCTTTAAGGAACTGCTGGATTCCGTATCCGGGGAGACCGGCCGCGAACCGGTCCATATCCTGGAAGAAAAGCTGGCGCTGATGTCCTGCAAAGCGGCGATCAAAGGGAATTATACGATCAGTCTTGCGGAGATCAACGAACTGCTGGACCAACTGCTGAAGCTGGAGAATCCGTATATGTGCCCGCACGGCAGACCGACCATGATATCAATGTCGAAGTATGAGATAGAAAAGAGATTTTCAAGGATCGTTTGATGAACAGGAAAGAGACATTTTCCGAAACAGAAAAGAGACCGCTGATCATTCTGGCCGGACCGACTGCCGTCGGCAAGACGGAATGCTCGCTTCTGCTGGCTGAAAAACTGGGCTGCGAGATCATCAGCGCAGATTCCATGCAGGTCTACAGAGGAATGGATATCGGCACGGCCAAGGCGCTTCCGGAGGAACGGCTCCGTGTGCCGCATCATCTGATCGATGTGTGTGATCCGACGGAAGAATTCAATGTTGTCCGATATAAAGAGGAAGCGTCCGCCGCGATCACGGATATCTGTTCGCGCGGGAAGATCCCTCTCCTGACGGGCGGTACGGGCTTCTACATCCAGGCAGTCCTGAAGGATACGGACTTTACGGAGAATGCGAGCGATCCGGATTACCGGGAACAGCTGGAGGCCATGGAAGCTGCGGATCCGGGCTGCCTGTACCGGATGCTTCTGGAGCATGATCCGAAAGCGGCAGAGGAGATCCATCAGAACAATATCAAGCGCGTTGTCCGTGCGCTGGAATTTTTCCATGCATCCGGCGAACGCATTTCAGATCATAATGCACGGGAGAAAGAGCGGCAGTCACCGTATAAGTTCCTTTTCATCGTACTTGAGAGAGACCGCGGGGAACTGTACCGCCGCATTGACAGGCGGGTAGATCTCATGATGGAAGAGGGGCTGACGGAGGAAACGCGGAAGCTGAAAGAAGCCGGCTGCACAAGAAACATGGTCTCCATGCAGGGCCTCGGATACAAGGAAATGCTCGCATATCTCGATGGGGAATATCCCCTGGAGGAGACCGTGCGTCTTATTAAAAGAAATACCAGACATTATGCGAAACGTCAGCTGACGTGGTTCAGACGCACACAGGAAACCGTCTGGCTGAACTGTGCTGGTTTTGCTGATGTGGATCAGCTGAGCGGTCATATTATATCGCTCTGGGAAAAGAAAAAGAAAGAGCAGGAGTAACCAAATGGAGCGTTCAGAAGAAACAATAAACGCGATGCTGCGCACTTCCTATACAGAATCCGGTATTTCGGAACCCGTATTCCGGCTGGGAGAGGAAGTGCTCAGTACATTGAAAGAAAGATTTGACAGGATCGACAGGATCGCGGAGATCAATCAGCTGAAAGTACTGTCGGCCATGCGCAAGAACCGTGTATCCGAAGGCCATTTTCAGGCAACGACCGGATACGGCTATAACGATCTTGGGAGAGATACGCTGGAATCCGTGTATGCGGATACTTTTCACACAGAAGATGCGCTCGTCAGAATGCAGATTACCTGCGGAACGCATGCGCTGAATCTCGCGCTTTCCGCGAATCTGCGCCCCGGCGATCATCTGCTTTCGCCGGTCGGCAGTCCGTATGATACGCTGGAGGAAGTGATCGGGATCCGTGAATCTGAAGGGTCCCTTGCAGAGTACGGCGTGACGTATTCCCAGGTGGAGCTGACACCGGAAGGCGCTTTCGATTATGACGCGATCCGTGCGGCGATCCGGCCGGAAACGAAGATGGCGACGATCCAGCGATCCTGCGGGTATTCATCGAGAAAGACGTTCTCGCCGGCAGAGATCGGTGAGCTGATCGCTTTTCTGAAGAGCGTAAAGCCGGATATCATCTGTATGGTCGATAACTGCTACGGCGAATTTACGGATACGGTGGAACCGTCGGATTTCGGCGCGGATATGATTGTCGGCTCGCTGATCAAAAATCCCGGCGGCGGACTGGCACCGGCCGGCGGCTATATCTGTGGAACGCATGCCTGCGTGGAAAGAGTCGCCAAAAGACTGACTTCTCCGGGACTCGGACGGGAAGTAGGCGCGAATCTGGGGATCAACCCCGCTTTTTACCAGGGATTTTTCCTTGCACCGACAGTCACGGCCTCTGCAGAGAAGGGCGCGATCTTTGCTGCGGCGATGTATGAGAAGCTCGGATTCCGGGTGCATCCGGCTGCTGCCGCTGACAGATTCGACATCATTCAGTCTGTTGAGCTCGGCAGTGCAGAGGCACTGAAGGCTTTCTGTCTGGGCATTCAAGCAGCGGCACCGGTGGACTCCTATCTGACGCCGGAACCCTGGGATATGCCCGGATATGATGACCCGGTGATCATGGCAGCCGGCGCTTTCGTCTCCGGTTCTTCGATCGAATTATCCGCTGACGGACCGCTCAGACCGCCCTACGCTGTCTTTTTCCAGGGCGGCATCACCTGGCAGCATGCGAAATTCGGCATCCTGATGTCTGTGCAAAAATTAGTGGACGCGGGCGCTGCCGTTGTGGTAAGATAGCATATTATAAATCATCCGACGGGGTCATTGGGAGAGCACGGAGGATGTTTATGATCGAAAAAAGAATAACGATGAAAGAACTTCCGGTCTCGGAGAGACCGTATGAGAAATGCATCTCGTTCGGACCGGAGGTCTTAAGTGATGCAGAACTTCTGGCAGTCATTCTGCGGAGCGGCACGCCCGGCGTCAGTTCCAGGCAGCTTGCCGAGACAGTCCTGAAGCGGCTCGCACCGCTCGGCGGACTGCCTGCCCTGAAAAACATCTCGATCGATGAGCTGACCGAGATGCCCGGGATCGGGCCGGTCAAAGCCGTGCAGCTTCAGTGTATCGGGGAACTCGGCATACGCATTTCCAGAACGGAAATGCATGCTTCCGTACGGCTGACTTCGCCCGATTCGATCGCCGCCTTCTTTATGGAGGAAATGCGGTCCCTGGATCATGAGGTCGTAAAAGCCGCTTATTTTGATAATAAGGGCGGTTTTATTACGTCCAGAGATCTAAGCAGCGGGACGGTGGCGCGGTCAGTTCTTTCTCCGAGAGAGTTTTTTATAGAAGCGCTGAAGCACAGGGCTGTCTATACTGTTGTGCTGCACAATCATCCGAGCGGCGATCCGACGCCGAGTGCGGAGGACCTGCAGCTGACGCTTCAGCTTGTCCGGGCCGGAAGACTTCTGCAGATCCCGGTCTATGACCATATTATTATCGGTGATCACTGTTATACCAGCTTTCAGGAGTGCGGTTATATGAAGGATGACTGCGCTTTTTGAGGATAGATTGAATGAAGAAGAAAAAAAGGCCGAGTATTCAGCCCAAACATATATTTACAATTCTGGCAGCGCTGTGCCTGGTGCTCATTGTAGCCACGTCCGTTTCAAGCGGCGGCAATATCCTGCGCGGCGGCTTCAACACGCTCCTGATGCCGATGCAGAAAGGATTTAATCTGGTCGGCGGGGGCATCTTTAACCGTGCCGACAATCTGATCCATCTGCATAATGTCGAGAAGGAAAACGAACAGCTGAAGGATGAACTGGCCGAACTGAAGGAGCAGAACACCCGTTATCAGCTGGAGCTCACCGAGCTTGCGGAGTACAGAGGACTCTTAAAGCTGGCGGAGCAGTATCCGGATTATGAGACGGTCGGCGCACATATCATCGGCAAGAACTCCGACAACTGGTATAAGACGATCATGGTCGACAAGGGTTCCCGGGACGGAATTGCGGTCGATATGAACGTGATCGCGGACGGCGGTCTGGTCGGCATCGTTACATCCGTTACGCCGGCGACAGCCACGATCAGTACGATCATCAATGACAACCGGAATGTCGGCGCCATGGCGCTCAATTCCAAGGATGCCTGTATCGTCACAGGAGATCTTTCCCTGTATGAGAAAGGCCTTCTTTCCCTGTCCAGGATCGCAAAGGACGATGACATCAACAATGACGACAAGATCGTGACTTCCAACACCAGTACGATGTACATGCCCGGGATCCTGATCGGCTATGCTTCGGAACTGACCGTGGATGCCAACAATCTGACGAAATCGGGATATCTGATCCCGGTCGTGGATTTCACGCATCTGGATTCCGTTCTGATCATTACCAGCGTCAAGGAGACCGGTACCGGCACTTCGGCGGAGGAAAATCCTGCGGACAGCGAAGCGGCGGAAGCCGAAGCATCGGCTGAGACGACGGCAGCAGAGGAGGACAGTCAATGAAAAGAGTTCTCTCGTATGCCGGAATCATCCTGCTCGCGTTTCTGCTCCAGAACAATGTCTTTGCCGTCTGTCCGATCATTGACGCCACGCCGAACCTTCTGCTGATCCTGACATTTTCACTCGGTTTTATACGGGGAACGACGGAGGGCATGACAGCCGGCTTTTTCTGCGGTCTTCTGATGGATTTTGCTTTCGGAACGATCATCGGCTATTATGCGCTGATCTATCTGGTGGTCGGATACGTGACCGGACTGATCGGCCAGATGTTTTACATCGAATTCCTGAACATGCCGCTGCTTCTGTGCGTGCTCAGTGATTTTATCTACAACATGTATATTTACACATTCGGATTTCTGATCCGCGGCAGGACTGCGCTGGGAGCCTATATGACGCAGGTGATCCTGCCGGAAGTGGTTTATACGGCCCTTCTGACGCTTCTTGTGTATCCTCTCATCCTGAAGCTGAATGAACGGCTTTCCGCTTCCGAAAAGAGGAGTGCGAAGAGATTTGTTTAGAGATATCCTGGAAATCATCATTTATCACCTGAAACGGATTGCCGGATCGAGACTGCTCCCGATCAGCATTCTGTTTTTTGTCATGTTCAGCGTCCTGACTGTCCGGCTCTTCCAGCTCCAGATCCTGGAAGGCGAAGAAGCGCAGGAGCAGTATACGCAGACCACCAAGAAGACGATCAGCGTCGCCAGTACCAGAGGCAATATTTATGACCGGAACGGAGAGCTGCTGGCCTACAACAAGCTCGTCTATGCCGTTACGGTAACGGACAACGGCGATTACAGGAACGGTTACGAAAAGAACGTCATGCTCATCAGACTGCTGGATATCCTGCGGTCACACAATGAGTCGATCCTTTCCTATGTGCCGATCATTCGTACGCCGGAAGGAAAATACAGCTTTACGACGGAGGGTAAATCCAGGCTCCGTTTTCTGAGGGATATGTACGGCCTGCCTACCACGGATGATTTCTCCGACGAAAAGCCTTCGGATATCACCGCGGAAGAGGCTGTCGATTACATGAAGGAAAGATACGGCGTCGGTAAGTATTCCTCTGCAGAAGGGGATACCTATGAGATCTCCGACGAATACGCTTTCTATATCGTCAACATCCGCTATGCGATGTCGCTGAACAGCTACCAGAAATATGTACCGACCACGGTCGCGCAGGATATCACCACGGAGACCATGCAGGACATTCTGGAGCATTCCACCCAGATGCTCGGTGTGGCTGTGGAAGACTATTCTGTGAGGGAATATCCAGACAGCGTTTGCTTCTCTCATATCATCGGCTATACGGGCAAGGCTTCCGCGGAAGAGATCGACGTGCTCAATGAAGAGGGCGGCGATTATGCGAACGGCGATGTTATCGGCAAGACCGGCATAGAGAATTTTGCGGAACACCAGCTGCAGGGCATCAAGGGTGAACGCGTCATGTATGTGGACAGCGTCGGCCATGTACAGTCCATTGAAAGCGAGACGCCTTCGCAGACCGGCTGCGACGTGTATCTGACGATCGACGCGAACCTGCAGAAGGGCCTGTATCATCTGATCGAGCAGAACCTGGCCGGCATCATTCTCGATAAACTTGAACCCGGCGACGTGACGATCCTTCCGACCATGAAGAGCTCGGAAAGAAAGATCAGTATCAAGGATATCTATTTCCAGATGATCAACAATAATGTGCTGGACTTCCGGTCATTCTCCGCAGAGGATGCCACTCCTGCGGAAGCCAGGATCTATTCGGCATTTGCTTCCGAGCTGGAAACGGTCGTACAGGAGATGCGCAGCGAACTCACATCGTCTTCGCCGGTCCCCTATAACAAGCTCTCCGAGGATATGCAGGCGTATATGACGTACGCCCATACGGCGATGGAATACAGCGGACTGCTTCTGGAAGACAGGATCGACCCGGCGGATGAGGTCTATCTGGCATACCACAAGGATGAGACGATGAGCCTGGCGGAATTCCTGAAGTATGCCATCTCGAAGTCCTGGATCGATGTGACGAAGCTCGGCCTTTCAGACCGCTATGCAAGTGCGGACGATACCTATAATGCACTGGTGGAAAAAACGCTGGAGCTTCTGATGACAGACCGGGATTTCAGCAAGCGCATCTACCAGATCCTCGTGGATTCCGGACGGATCGCTCCCTGCGATATCTGCCTTGCACTGTTTGATCAGGGCGTGCTTGCAGAGGATCCGGAAAGCTATGCACAGCTGCAGAGCGGCGACGGAAGCACAGCCTACAAATTCATGCGCGAGAAGATCCGGAAGCTGGAGATCACCCCCGCCCAGATGGCGCTCGATCCCTGCACCGGTGCGGTCACGATCGTGGATACGGATTCCGGAGAAGTTCTGGCAATGGTCTCTTATCCGGGATATGACAACAACAGGATCTCGGATCCGGCCTACTATTTCGCGCTGTCAGAGGATCTTTCGCATCCGCTGTACAGCTCGGCGACACAGACGAGAACCGCACCCGGTTCGTCCTTCAAGCTCGTTTCTACGATGGCCGGCATGGAAGAGGGCGTGATCACGGCAAATACTTCCATCGACTGTGAAGGTATTTTTGAAAAGCAGGGCCTGCACCTGAAGTGTACGGGAACGCACGGCAGCATCAGTACGATCGAAGCCATCCAGAAATCCTGCAACTC
>DFKM01000105.1 GCA_002373555.1 Lachnospiraceae bacterium UBA3645 | reverse complement strand
AGCCAGCCTTCCTTCTGGATCTTCGGAACGAGTTCCTCAGCACCTACGAAGTCAGCGCCTGCTGCCTGTGCTTCGTCAGCCTTGGCGTTCTTTGCGAATACCAGAACACGGACGCTCTTACCGGTTCCGTTGGGAAGAACAACAGCGCCGCGGATCTGCTGATCGGCATGACGGCCGTCGCAGCCGGTGCGGACATGCAGCTCGATGGTCTCATCGAACTTGGCCTGTGCATTCTTCTTTACCTGAGCGATGGCTTCCGCAGTATCGAAAAGCTGCAGCTTGTCATAGCTCTTTACGATCTCTTTATACTTTTTTCCTCTCTTCATCTGACCGTCCTCCTGTTAGTCGTCTACAACAACGATGCCCATACTTCTTGCGGTACCGGCGATCATGCTGGTGGCAGCCTCAACACTTGCAGCGTTAAGATCAGGCATCTTAAGCTCGGCGATCTTCTGTACTTCAGATCTCTTCAGTGTGGCGACTTTGGTCTTGTTCGGAGCACCTGATCCGGACTGGATGTTCGCAGCTTTCTTTAAGAGAACGGCTGCGGGCGGTGTCTTGGTGATGAATGAGAAGCTTCTGTCCGCGTATACAGTGATGACAACGGGGATGATGAGATCACCCTGGTCAGCTGTACGGGCATTGAATTCCTTTGTGAACTGAACGATGTTCACGCCGTGCTGTCCAAGCGCGGGTCCGACGGGCGGTGCCGGAGTTGCTTTTCCGGCAGGGATCTGCAGTTTGATAAATCCTGTAACTTTCTTTGCCATTTCAAATCTCCTGTCTGTCAGGCAAGCTTGCCTGTTGTGGTGTGCGGGGCAGGTACCCCTTCCACGGGTCTATAGTTGCTTAGTTTGTCTTGCGCACCTCTGTGAAGGCGAGTTCCACGGGGGTCTCCCGGCCGAACATCTCCACAGCGATGGTAACGCTCTGTTTGCTCTCGTTGACTTCTCTGATCTGTCCGATGGTGCCTTCCCAGACGCCCGAAACGACGACGACGGTATCACCGACAGCCAGATCGATCTTAAGAGTCTCTTTCCCGATGCCCATGCGGGCCATTTCTTCCTCCGAAAGCGGTACCGGCTTGCTCCCGGGGCCGACGAATCCCGTGACGCCTCTGGTATTTCTGACGACATACCAGGTATCGTCGTTCATGACCATATTGATCAGAACATAGCCGGGAAACATCTTTTTCTGGGTGGTCTTGCGGAAACCGTCTCTGATCTCCACAACATCCTCCATGGGCACCGACACCTCCAGGATCACGTCCTGAAGTCTGCGGTTCTCAATGGTCTTCTCGAGATCGGCCTTAACCTTGTTCTCATATCCGGAGTAGGTATGTACGACATACCAGTTCGCTTCTGCCATACTGATCTCCCGTTTACATTATGAAGCTCAAGCCGAACTTGATGATGGTATCAAGAATCGACAGAAGGACACCGAGCGCCACGCCGGTAAATACTACGGCGGCGGTTTCCTTTGCAGCTGTCCTCTGGTCGGGCCAGATGACTTTCTTAAATTCTGCCTTTAATACCTCAAATCTCTCTCCCATTGCTGCTTCCTTTCCCGATCCGGATTACTTGGTCTCCTTATGCATTGTATGCTTTCTGCAGAAGCGGCAATACTTCTTGGTTTCCATTCTCTCGGGATGGTTCTTCTTTTCTTTGGTCACGTTGTAATTACGCTGTTTGCACTCGGTGCAGGCCAAAGTGATTCTTACACGCATGATCTTTCCTCCGTCTCTTTGTGGTCGTTCAGCCCACAAAATGATTTGCAACACTAAAAAAGGACTTTCGTCCCATGCCGAAATATAGTACCACACGAAATCCCCGCAGTCAATAGGGAAATTACGGTTTTTCGCGGATTTTCCGGCATCCGCCGTCCTTATCCGAAGGACTCCCGGTTGCGGTACGTGTCACGGAATTTCTTCGGCGTCATGTTCTTGTATTTTTTGAAGATCTTCCCGAAATAGCTCTGGTTCGGGAAATTCACATACTCCGCGATCTGCGAAAGAGACAGCTCCGAATACAGCAGCAGGTTCGCTGCGCGGGTCACGCGTTCTTCATTGATCTGATCCTGAAAGCATGCGCCCGTTTCCTGCCGGAACAGCCGCGAGAGATATCCCTCGCTGATCCCCAGGCTCTCCGCAACGTCCGCCAGATAGATCTTCTCCCGGTAATGCTTCCTTATATAGTCCTTCGCGATTTCAACATAGTTTGACGAGGCGGGGCGGTTCAGTTTCTCCGCCACTCTGCCGGTCAGTTCTTCGATCGCGCGGTTCCGGTAATGCAGAAGGTGCGCCGGATCCTGTGCGGCATCGCATTTATCGATATAGTATCCGCTGACCCGGTATGCTGTCTCCGGGAATACGCCGCCGTCGATGGCAGCCCGGGCGCAGAGGGCGATGCCGATCATCGCGAGATTCCTTCTGTGACGGATGTAGTTTCCTGACAGTCTTCCGCTGTCATTGTCCATATTTTCGGCAAGCCTTACCGCATCGGCGGCGCGGCCCTCCCGAATCGCCTGCATCAGCAGCTGCTCTTCATGATAGCTGTGACGGTAGGTCGCATCGGATCCGTCGTTCTGTTCTTCCTCCTTCAGAATGAAGGATTCCTGCTCGATCCTGTTTTTAAAATCATCGCCGAAAATGATGCGGTTGAGCTGGAGGAGCTCTTCATTTTCGAGATTCGACTGATTGACGACGGTATTGGCCAGCAGGATCATGTTGCGGATCTGGGGCAGCGTGAATACCGGAAGAGAGCGCATGCCTTCCGGGTCCGCTCCGTAAGACCGCAGCATCTGCTTCAGCTTTATATTCGAGAGCCTTTCATGGCACATCGGGCCAATGAAGATGGTGCCGCCGACCGTACGGATCGCTGCAAAATACGTCCCGGCTTCTCCCGCGAGAAGATACGGCGCGGCCTGCCCGGCAGCGCCTTCCTTTAGCATCCGGCGGAGATTGGCGCTGTGCATCAGCGGGCTGTCACTGATGCTGTCGAAGAAGGCCGTCAGCTGCCCGTCCGCGGATTCATAGGCAATATCGACTTTGATGACACTTGAAAGAATGCGGATATTGTTCGTTTGTTCCATAACTTCCCCTGATCGTGCTGAATATATGCCTGCTCTCATGCAGAAGTATCCCTTTTTTCCAAGTAAGGTGTTTCAGGATCCCATTTCCGGCTTCTCAAGCCTGTTTTCTGCTCTTTGGTGTATCCTGATTCGTTGTGATTGGATTTCCGGATACCTTTCCCGGCTTTTCAAGCCTGCTTTCTGCTCTTTTTGGTATCCTGATTTGCTGTGATTGAATTTCAGGATACCTTTTCCGGCTTTTCAGGCCTGTTTTCTGCCCTTTTGGGTATCCTGATTCGCTGTGAGTGGATTTCCGGATACTGTTATTTTGATAAAGCATTCTATCTGTCATTATAGCGGCGATTTCATGTCATGAGAAGAACATTTTCTGCAGATTGCGGATATGTTTTGTCATTCCGCGTGGTATACTGTATGCGTTATCCTATTATCTTCCTGATTGACAGCCGGCAGAATGTATCCCTGCTTTCTCCCGGGCATAGGATATACAGCCTTTTCCGGAGGTAAAAAATGTCTGAAACATACTGGTATACAACTGCGGATTTCACAGCTGCGGACGCCAAAGAGCCCCGGCTGGTCTGTTTCCGCGGCACCATAAATACAGAAAACACTGTAAACGCCCTGCCCGTGCGCATCAGCGCAGACGGCAGATATAAGCTCTTTATCAACGATCAATTTATCCAGGCCGGCCCGCTGAAAGGCGATGACAAAGTGCGGTATTTTGACGAAACAGATATCGCGGAATATCTCGTTCCCGGCGAGAACCATATCTCCGTCATCCTGCTGAATTATCCTGCGGATCCAGCTTTCGGGAATCACAGCATCTTTCGTTCCGGAATCCCGCGCCTGTATTTCCGGATGCCGGACGGCTTCCCGGCGATCCGTTTCACAGCCTGCACCGACCGTTCCGTTTCCTTCCCGCCCGAAGAAGATGGCTTTGCGCCGCTCTGCATTCACGAGGTACATGCGCTGCAGGCATCGCTTCCCGGCGAAAATGCGCAGCCGGCCGTTCCGCTCACTCGCGAAGAACTGCCGGGCATTCTTCTCCCGGAAAAGCTCCGGCCCCGGGACATTCCGTTCGCACAGAAGATCCCGCACGAATTCCCTGCGCTGCGCGGAAAGAGCATTCCCGCCCATTCCGAAGAAACGATCGTGCTCGATGCCGGCGAGGAAATGTGCGCGTATCTTTCGCTCGCACTCTCCGGCGGCCGCGGATCACAGATCGATCTTCTTTATGCCGAATGCTACACCGGTGACGGCTTCCGCACCCACAGAACAGATGCAGTGAACGGCCATCTGGAAGGTTATCATGACATCTATACCGTAAACGGGCTGGAAAACGAGGTCTTTCGGCCGTTCTGGTTCCGTACCTTCCGCTTTATCCGGCTGACCGTAAAGACCGCGGACGAACCGCTGCAGATCGGTTCCTTTATATATGAAGAAACCGGATATCCGCTGACCGTGCGTACACAAATGCCGGCGATTTCCGACGGCAGTCTGGCGCCCGTCTGGGACATCAGCCTGCGCACGCTCCGCCGCTGCATGCACGACACCTACATGGACTGCCCGTTCTATGAACAGCTTCCCTATATCATGGATACCCGTTCGGAGATCCTGTACACCTACGCCGTCTCCGGCGATGACCGGCTGGCCAGGCGCGCGATCCGGGATTTTGCCCGCGCCGGGCGCCCCTCCGGTCTCTTAAACTGCAGTTATCCGAATGTAAACGACAACATCATCCCCGGCTTCTCGCTGTACTACATCATGATGGTCCACGATCACATGATGTATTTCGGCGACAAGGCGCTGATCTGGGAAGTCCTGCCGGCAATTGAAGAGATCCTCTCCTATTTTGCCGCGAATCTCCGCGCGGACGGTCTTGTCGGAAAAGTCGGCGGTGTGAACGGACAGTCTCCCCACTGGTCCTTCATCGACTGGGCGGCGCCGTGGATGGACACCGCCGGGATGCCGCCCGCCGGCCTGCACGGACCGCTGACCATGGAAAGCCTGCTGTATATCATCGCGCTGGAGAAAGCCGCGGAGCTCTGGAATTATCTGGGCGACACCGACCGATATTTCAAATACAGAAATGATGCGGATACTGTCCGAAAAGCGGTCCGCCGTGAATGCATGAGCGCAGACGGTATGCTCACCGACGGTCCTGCTCGTCCCGAGCTTTCCCAGCACTGCCAGGTGTTCGGTGTGCTCGCAGAAGTCCTGGATCCGGAGGAAGGCCGCCGGAATCTCCTTGCCGCTGCCGCCGATCCCGATGCCGCCAAGTGCAGCGTGGCCATGACGTTCTATCTGTTCCGCGCGCTTGAAAAGACCGGTCTGTATGCGGAAACAGATAAATACTGGGATAAATGGAGAAAGATGGTCACGGACGGCTGCACGACCTCCATCGAAGGTGAATATTATGCCCGCAGCGAGTGTCACGCCTGGGGCGCCCTGGCGCTCTACGAGCTTCCTTCCGTAATCCTCGGTGTCCGGCCCGCGGCTCCGGGATATGAAAAGATCTCCGTGAAGCCGGTGCCGGGATATATGACACATGCCTCCGGGACGGTACACACGCCTGTCGGCGATATTACCGTTTCCTGGCGGTCGGAAAACGGAAAGGCCGTACCGGCCATCTCCGCCGGACCGGATGTCCTTGCACGGATCCTGCCGGACAATTAAGGAACCTGCCTTTCTGATGCATATAAAAAGCGCCGGACTGCAAGATGAGCCGGCCCCCAATCGTTAGATTCCTGGTCTGACTTTTTGGGGGCACCTCATTTCGCAGTCCGGCGCATTTTTGATTTCCTATCTGTGTCCGTACTCCTGCAGCTGTCTTTCGATCGCCAGCGATGTCGGCGTAACGGACAGCCCGCCCCGGCAGGTATTCCGCAGCTCCGGCGCGATCTTCCTTCCCGCTTCATCAAAGGCTTTCACTGCTTCGTCAAAGGGGATCACCGCGTCAAATCCGGCGGCGGACATACTGGCGGAAGCCAGCGCGTTCATTCCCGCCTGGACATTTTTCCCGAGACAGGGAACCTCCACTCTGCCGGCCACGGGATCGCAGACCGATCCCATGATGTTCTGCAGCGCCATGGAAGCGGCGGCAAGTGCTTCCGCTGCATTCCTTCCCATCAGCTGCGCCAGCCCCGCGGCCGCCATGGCGGATGCCGCGCCGCACTCGGCCTGACAGCCGGCGATCTCCGCGGAAAAGGTACTGTGTTCTGCGATGATCACGCCCACAGCCGCTGCGGCAAGCAGGCTTTTGACGAGCGCCTCTCTGCCGTACCCGAGGCTGCGCACTGCGCTGATCAGGGTTCCGGGCAGTACGGCGGAAGATCCGCAGGTAGGCGCCGCGATGATCACTTCCATGGAGCTCTTGGCCTCCATAAAATATGTAATATTGCCGATCATGTCTTTGATGAACGGCGGCAGCAGCGGAGAATCATACTGCGCCAGCTTTTCCGCCTGCGGCCCCAGGATCCGGTCGGCGTAATCCTTCTGGTTTTTCTGCACGCGCAGAAGCGTCCGTTCCATGATCTCCGCAAGATTGCCCATCATTGAAAATACTTCCTCCGGGGTCTTCCGGCTTCTGGCCGCTTCATAGGCTGCCGCGATCTCCCACAGTTCCAGATCCTTTTCGGCCGCCATCCGGCACATTTCCTCCGCAGTGTCAAACAGGCCCGAATATGCATGGAAAGAACGTACCGGCAGCACGGGATCCAGTGTGATCACGTCCCGGACGGCAGGAAACCGGTCTTTCAGGCCGCCTGTGCCGGTGGGTTCTTCCGACTCCAGCACATACAGTATCTCCTCCCCATTCTCAGACTCCTGCATCTTCAGCTGTCCGCCCGCTGCGGCAAGCTCCGCGGCCAGTGCATCCACCTGCTCCCTCTCCCGCGGATCCGCGAATACCAGCGTCTCATAAAAACCGCCTGCCATGGAGACCGGATACCCGTTGATCTTCCGGAATTCGATCATGCCGCCGCCCACGGAAATCGCCTGCCCGGTCACATGCCGGCCGCCGCCCTCTGCGGTAAAGTCATAAATATTCGGATGGTCCGCCGGATCATCATTCGTCTCATAGGAAATGACAATGCCGGCCGCTGCCGCGAGCCGCGGGCTGTCCGTCATCTGCGGATCGTCCATCGCCATACCGAGAAGACCGCCCGCGAGTCCCATGTCCGTTCCCTGCGGTTCATGGCAGTCCGCCAGCGATCCGTTCGTGGAGAAGGAAAAGGTCACCCGCTCCGGCTGATCGTGCAGCATCTGCCGGATGAAATATCCGATCCGTGCGCCCGCCGCGGTATGTGAACTGCTCGGTCCGATCATCACTGGCCCGATAATATCGTTGAAAATGCTGACAGGCTCCTTCATCTATGTCCTCCTTTACCATTCGATTTCCCTGCCGATGCCGCGTTCCATCGCTTTCTCATACACCAGCTGCCCGGCCCTGGCATCAAAGATGCCCATGCCGACGGTCTTGAAGCATCTGGTCTCCGAGAGTTCATGCGGCCGCCCGGCCTTCGTATCCGCGATCAGATCCTCGATATATTTTACCCGGTCATGGGTGAGCAGGCCGGTATCCAGCGGGATCTTCAGATCGCCGCTTTCTTCCTTCGCATACGGAAGGTCCGTGTAAATGTTATTCACCAGCCTGGATACCGCCGGCGGCAGCTCGCGTCTGTCCGGGATCCAGGAACCGACGGCAATGAACGTCTTCCCGCGGAGCAGCTCCGGATCATCCGGATAGACCGGCTCCACGGTCTGGGTCGCGGAGATCAGGATGTCGGAATCCGCCGCCAGTTCGCGGGCATCTCCGCAGACGATATATTCGATCTTCTTCTCCGGCATCCGCGCACGCAGCTTTTCAATGAACGTTCCGAGATCCTTCTTATAGGCATCGTACAGCCGGATTTCCGTGATCGGCCGGACCTCGCAGGCATAGAGAAGCTGCGTGAATCCCTGCACACCGCAGCCGGCGAGCCCGACCCGCGAAGCATCTTCCGGCGCCAGATATTTCACGCCGCAGCCGCCCACCGCGCCGGTCCGCATGGCCGTGAGCGTCCCGCCGTCCATGATCGCATTCACCGCGCCGGTCTCCCGGTCATTCAGGATGACCAGCCCGGAGAGATACGGAAGGCCTTTTGCCGGATTGCCCGGAAATTCCGCCAGCATTTTGGTACTGATCACGGAATCCAGAAAGCACGGCATGTACATCAGCTTGTCACCATTCTGCTCCGCCACCATCCGGTCCGGCATATGAAACCAGCCGCTTTTATGGATCGCAAATGCATCTTCCACGGCTTCGATCACCTCGGGAAGCGTGACCGCCTGCCACATTTCCTCTTTGTTCAGAATCAGCATTTCCCATGTCCTCCCCGTACAGATTTGATCACTTCTACAATACCATACAGACTGCCCTTTGAATATTGTAATCTGTCATTATTACTGTTCCTCGCCTGTCCGGCATCGCCGGAATTCATTTTCTGTCCGGCATCGCCGGGAACAATTCTATCTCACAGCGCCCCGGTGTGCAGCATGAGAACAAATTGTGCAGAATCTCAATATATTCTGCGCGGCAGATCCGTTATACTGTTTCCATAGAATCTACAAGGAGACCCCTATGAATAAACGATTTTTCGGCATCGGCGAACCGCTGATCCAGCGGCAGCACGACCAGGGAATCAACGCTCCGGATTATCTGGCGCTGGTGGGAGCCCTCGGCTGCAATGCCTACCGTTCCTGGATGCATATCACCGATCTTCTGACCGATCCGGTCACACCGAATGCGGAGGAAGTGAAGCTTCACAAGGCCCTGCTTGCCAAAGCGGCAGAACTCGATATCGAAGTCACCGGCATGAGCCATGAATGGTTCCTGCCGGAAGGATGCCTGCAGCGATCCGGCCATGCCATGCCGGCTCGCGATCTGACGCCGGGCAGCCTGTACATGCAGGCACTCGAAATGCTGGAAACCTCCTGGCATACGATGGCAGAGACATTTCCGGAAGTAAAGATCTGGGAAGTCGGCAACGAATGGAACCTGAACGCCTTCCTGCATCCGGACGGGTTCCTGGATTCCGATATGAGCAGACCGTTCACCGCGGATGAAAAGATGGATATTGCCGTCGACATGATGTATTATTCTGCCCGAGGGATCCGCAGCGCCAATCCCGATGCGCTCGTCGCCTCCTTTTCGCCGGCTCTCTCTACCCCCGGGCTCGGCGGCGACATGCCGGATTATCTGCCGGTGATGTACGGCGTCGCGTGGACTTTTGACAAGGTATATCAGAGAATCAAGAGCGGAAAGTTCTGGTCCGACAATACGGACGACTACTTCGACATCCTGGCCTGGCATCCCTATGTATTTACCAACGAAGATGTCCCGGACGCGGATCTGTTCCTGAATGTCGGCGAACCGGACCAGCTTTGGAAGAGCTACAACGATGCCGCCTACAAAGTCATGAAGAAATACGGCGACGGCCACAAGCAGGCGATCCTGACGGAAGCGGGCTTTACGGATCTCGGCGATCCGGAGACAGAGGCCCGGTATGCGGAATACAACAAAAGCCTGCTGCGGATCGCGAAGGATCTGCCGTATGTCCGCACACTGCACAATTTCCGCCTGCTGAATGAAAATGCGATGCTGAAGCGCGGCGGAATCGAATCGAATCAGATCGGCGGACTGACGGAAGTCTATTTCGGCATCTTCACCGATCCCGAAGAAGGCTTAAAGCCCCGGAAGCGGGCTTACGCAATACAGGAAATGACCGGCAGCACGGCGGATCTTGCGGCAGTCTGCAGGAAACTGAAGGCCTGAAGGCCGCAGACGACAACTGCCTCGTGCACAGATAGAAGCAACAGCGTGTTTTATGGTCTCTCTCCGTGCATAGAAAGAAGCAAGAACGTGTTTTATGGTCTGTGATTCTACGCGAAAAGCTGCAGAAACATCCGTGAAAGCACTCTTTTGTGCACATAAAGCATCGTCAAATTACTTTATGGTCTGCAGTCATCAAAAACTGAGACCATAACGCAGCACGGATATCTATTCTGTGCACCAGTTCAGGCCATAAAACAACTTACTCGTTCGATTTGTGCACAGGCCTAGGCCATAAAACCACTCATTCGCTCGATCTGTACACAGGTCCAGACCATAAAGCAAATTAAACAGCTGCTCTGTGCACAGACTCCGACCATACAGTCACCCACATGCCCGATTTCCATCAACAATATCAAGCAAAAAGGAGAAGAATCATGGCTGAATATCTCGTACAGACAACCACAGGCACCGTCCGCGGATACGAGCGCGACGGCAGGATCGACTATCTCGGCATCCCTTACGCGGAAGCCCCCGTCGGTTCTCTGCGTTTCAAACGTTCGGTTCCCAAAACGCTCTGGGAAGGCACCTTTGATGCAAAAGAATACGGCAATTCTCCCATTCAGTACAACCACGGCCAGGTCATGGGCGATGAGGACTGCCTCACCGTCAATGTCCAGCGTCCGCTCACCGGTGACAAACTGCCTGTCTTCGTCTGGATCTACGGCGGCGGCTACAACACCGGCTATTCCTCTGACGAGATGTACCGCGGCGAAGCCTTCGTCCGTGACGGCGTTCTCTTCTTCTCTTTCAACTACCGCACCAATATTCTGGGTTTCTATGACTTCACCACCTATCCCGGCTGTGAAGATTTCGATTCGAACTGCGGCCTTTCCGACCAGATCCTGGCGCTCAACTGGATCCGTGACAATGTGGAAGCTTTCGGCGGCGATCCGGAGCGCATCACGATTGCCGGAGAATCCGCCGGCGGCGCATCTGTTGTCAACATGCTTGCCTGCCCCGGCGTAAAGGGCTGCTTCACGCAGGCGATCGTCGAGAGCGGTCTTCCGAACTGCATGATGACGCATCAGACAGCGAGGGAAAATATCGATCTTTTCCTGGAAGGCATGCACTGGACGGAAAAAGATATGGCCATGCATCTGAAAACCGACGATCCGCACATGTTCCTGCCCGGCCATGAATATGTCCAGGCAAGGCACCAGTACAAAAATCCGGGCATGTTCCTGCCGGGACCGGTGCAGGATGATCTGATGCCGGTGCGCCCGATCGACGCCATCCGCGGCGGTTCCGCCGAAGGCATCTCCCTGATCATCGGCACCAACATGCACGAGGGAACGATGTTCGTCCATCCCGAAAACACGGGCTTCCCCAACAGCTGGACCATGATCACGGAAATGATGGAGAAGAACGGCAACACCGACAGACTTCCCCAGATCGTTACCTATTATCATGAAAAAGGCAGAGACACCTTCACGCTTTTCCATGATACAGCCGTCTCCATGGCGTCCTCTCTTCCGCCCGTTACCAGAGATGCAAGGCAGATCGGCGGCGATCCGTTCATTCGTTTTGCGACAGATTACGCCTTTGAAATGCCCGCAGTAAAAGTCGCGGCAGCGCAGCGCAAATACACCGAAAATGTCTGGATGTACCGTTACGAGCTGGTGACCAAAACCGGTCTTGAAACCGGTTGGAAAGCCTCCCATGCGTTTGAGCTTCCCTTTGTTTTCGAAAAACCGAATCATCCCTTTACACACTTTGAGTTTGACGGAGAGCCCGAAGAACTGTTCGCAAAGATGGCCGGCGACATCCACGGAGACTGGATCTCCTTCATCAAGTCCGGAGATCCGAATCCGGACTGGCACAGATTTGAAGGCGCGGATTCCCCCGTCAGGATCTATGACCGGAATACCCGTACCGAACGGCTTGACCGCAGCCACCTGATGGAAGTCTGGGGGGACATGCGCTTCTACGAGAAGTAACATTTTATTCTCTCAATCGCCTTCTCACATGTGTCATAATAAGGACAAAATAAGCAGAATAACGGTATTCGTGCCGACAGAAATGAAGTACTCTTTATCCAGAAACAACACACTGCTCTGCTGAGCACACATAGAAAAAACGCACATCCATATGGGATGAACGAAAGGAGAAAGACAATGCTCACCACCAAACATGACGATCCCAACGCCTCCCTCGGCTGGGGAGAAAGACTGGCCTACGGTTCCGGCGGATTTGCCTTCAACATGATCAACGGCATTATCGGCGCCTTCATGACGATCTACTTCACTTCCGCAGTCGGAATGAACGCCGGCATTATTGCTACGATCCTTGCAGTTTCTAAAGTCTTTGACGGTATTTCCGACCTGATCATGGGCCGTATCGTCGACCGCACGAACTCAAAGATGGGCAAAGCCAGAGTATGGCTTCTGAGAATGTGCATTCCTTTTGCCATCTCCACGATGCTGCTTTTTTATCTGCCTCCCAACTTCCCGGATACTGTAAAGTACATTTACATCTTCCTGATCTACAACATCACCAATGCGGTCTGCCTGACCGGTATGCTGGTCCCCTTCTACTCGATGGTCGGCCTTGTGACCAGGAACTCCTATGAGAGAGGACTCCTCGGCAACATCCAGCAGATCTTCCAGACGCTCGGCAA
>DFKM01000124.1 GCA_002373555.1 Lachnospiraceae bacterium UBA3645 | reverse complement strand
GGCAAGGTCCTGCTGATCGTCAACACTGCTACGGGCTGCGGATTTACGCCGCATTATGAGCCGCTGGAGGCGATGTACAAGGAAATGAAGGACCAGGGATTTGAGATCCTGGATTTCCCGAGCAACCAGTTCGCGAACCAGGCGCCCGGTTCCGATGACGAGATCCATCAGTTCTGCACCCTGAAGTTCGGTACGGAATTCCCGCAGTTCGCGAAGATCGATGTGAACGGCGACAATGCAGATCCGCTTTTCGCTTATCTTGCGACAGAGAAGCCTTTTGCGGGATTCGGCAAGGGACTGAAGTTCGCGGCGCTGAAGAAATTCTCAGATATGAATAATAAGACTTTCGGTGACAAGGCCTATATCAAGTGGAATTTCACCAAGTTCCTGGTGGACCGCGAGGGTAAGGTGATCGCAAGATTCGAGCCGACCGTCGATATGGAAGAAGTAAAGAAGGCCGTTGCAGCAGCGCTGTAATGCATAGAGCGGGAGAGGCAGTGCAGGGGGATCTGAGAGCACTGCCCCTCCCGTTTTTTACCGGACAGGGAGCCGGCCCCTGTCATGACTTGACATTGCGGGCTGATATAGCTATTATATTCTGCGTTCATTCGTTATTGCTATAAATAACAATCAGTATTGATGAACACGGAAGGCAGTTATGAACAGAGAAGAATTATGCATGAAGTATCGGGAGCTGGACAGGGATCTGGCCGTTTTTTATTATGCGGTCGGAAGATACAGTGAAGAGAACCGGAAGATCCGGGAAAAGTTCATCCCGAATGAAAAGAATATGCAGGCGGCGCGGGAGACCTGGCTCGCTCTGCGCAGACGGGTGCTCGATCTGGAAGCGCCGGATGCCGTATTTGCACTTGTAAAGCATATCCAGATGGATTTCATCGATTCGCTGGAATATATCATCAATGACAACTGGAGACATCCGGAAAACTCTTATCTCGGTCTGGACAGCATTCTGCAGGGAACTGCCAGATGCAGCCGACAGCCCGATCAGGACAGGCTGGGGCAGCTCCTGATGCTGATGCGTCAGCTGATCGAGAACCGTGCGGAAATGCTGCAGCTGATCCGGGAACGCTCGGCACCGGAAGAATGGCCGGGTATCGCCGCCGCGCTTCGGAAGACAAAAGCGGCGCTGGAGGCCGATATTCCGCGTCTTAAGGAATACTTCCCGACTTTCTCCGAAGAACAGATGGAGAGACTGGAGGCGTCCGTACGGCGTATCTGTGATCTGGAAGAGGGCATGGCTTCCAGGCTCCTTGAGACTGGCGGCGGTCTGTCTTTTGTGATCGGAAAGAGCTGGTCGGACGAGCAGGACGGGGATGACAGTGCTGCCGAAAAGCGCGCACAGACTGAGAAAAAGGAAAATCTGGATTTCACGGTGAAAATGGATCCGGATGCCTACCGTACGCTGCTGGATAAGGAACTGGGCGTGGATCTGGACGAGCTGCTCGCCTGGCATAAGGAAGAAATCGAAAAGACCAGAGCGGAAACGCTTGCAATCGGCGCGCAGATGCCGGTCGATGAACCCGCGCCCAAGACCATGCGGGAAGTCAATGATCTGCTGCTGAAATATGCCGGCCCCTGCGATACGGCGGAAGAGATGTTCGCCCGCATGGACGGTTACCTGAAACGTACACGCGCGCTCGCGCATGAATATGTGAATCTGCCGGAGGATGAGATCTGCAACTGTGTACCGATCTGTGAGTGCTGCAAGGATTCCTATCCCTGGGGCGGTTATGAAGGCGGTGACTTCAGTATCCGTCCGTTTGTCGGGCAGATGTTCCTGAATCAGTACAATGTCCCGGCCATCACGGACGGCTGGATCAAACTGAATGCCCTGCATGAAGCCTATCCGGGCCATCACTGCCAGTATGTCCGCACGGCGGTCGATGAAACGCCGGAGGTCGTGAAGATCGGCGCGAAGCTGGTCCCGCTGCTGGAAGGCACCTGCATCAGGACGGAAAGAGCATTTGAAGATCTTTTCGAAGAGGATCCGTTCTTCAAGCTGTTCGTGGCGTACAGAAGACATCATGCGTCTGTGCGTATTTATGTGGATCTGATGATGTTCTATTACGGCGCGACGATCGCAGATGTCATAAAGATCTATCAGGAGGAACTCGGATTCGACTTTTCCACCGCCAGAAAGCAGGTACAGTCTCATCAGAATACGCCGGGGTATTTCACCTGCTATTATTACGGACTGAAGAAACTGGAGGGATGGGAGAAGGAATTCGGCTTCAGCAAGAAAGATTTCACGGAGCTTCTGTTCTCGGCAGGCTATATCAGCATTGAACGTTTCGGTGAACTGGTCAGACTTGCGCCGGAAGAACGGGAACGATATTTTCATGAATTTAAAACGCTGATGAGATAAAAAACAGTGACAGCATATCAGATGGTATGCTGTCACTGTTTTTTTGTTACTTCAGAAATGACTATCTTTTATGCCCCCGCAGGAAATCGCCCAGATCCGCCATCGCCTTCGCGATCTCGTCCGGCTGCGGCAGCATCACGATCCGGAAACGGATATCTTCATGCCAGTCAAATCCGGTCCCGGGGATCACAAGCACCTTGCACTCATGCAGATACTGCATGCAGAGATCCGGCGCGTCCTGAAAATCGAACATCTCCCGGTCGATTCCGGGGAAGATATAGAAGGAGGCATCGTTCTTTACAAAGTTCACGCCTTCGATCTTCTTAAGCCCATCGACCGTAGCCTTTCTCTGCTCATAGATCCTGCCGCCCGGAATGATCATCTGCCTTGTGCTCTCATAGTCGTCCAGCGCGGCGGGAATGCAGAGCTGGGTCAGCGTATTGCTGCAGAGACGCAGGGAAGCGAGCCGCAGCACGCCGTCCTTGATCTCATCGAGTTCGCCGCGGGGGCCGCCGAACACCATCCATCCGCAGCGGAAGCCGCAGACGATATGGCTCTTGGACAGTCCGCCGAAGGTGATCATGGGAAGATCGGGCGCCAGCGCACCGAGCGAATGATAGGGAAGATCATCCATGACGAGACGGTCATAGATCTCGTCGGAGAGTACGGTCAGATGATGCTCTCTGGCGATCTGCGCGATCGCGAGGAGCGTTTCCCTGCTGTAGACAACGCCGGTCGGGTTGTTGGGATTGATGACCAGGATCGCCTTTGTCTTCGGGGTGATCTTGCTTTTGATATCGTCGATATCCGGGTTCCAGTGATTCTCCGGATCACAGCGGTAGAAGACCGGCACGCCGTCGGAAAGATACGTGCTGTTGCTCCAGAGCGAATAGCAGGGTGTAGGGATCAGGAATTCATCCCCTGCATCCAGCAGTGCATTTAGGATCATGGAGGCGGCTTCGCTGACGCCGTTCGTGATGAAAACGTCATCCGGCGTGATATCCGTAAGTCCCCGGCTTACATGATAATCGCAGATGGCTTTTCTGGCGGCGGGCATGCCCTTGGAATCGCAGTAGGGAACCGCTTCCTCCAGTCCTGCAGAGAGGGCCTTCTTCAAAGATTCCGGCAGGCCGAAGCCGAAGCGGCCGGGGTTGCCGGTGTTGAGCTTCATGACTTTTTCGCCGGCGGCTTCCATCCGGATCGCTTCCTGAAAGAGCGGTCCTCTGATATCTGAATGAATCGGATCCATGCGTTTTGAAATCGGTACCATGCGTTGCAGTTCCTTTCTTCCTAAAGATATATCAAGAATGTCATAATTATATCAAAGGCATTATAGCGTAAAATCCGGGATCGTGCAACGAAAAGTGCAGACGCCTTCCGGGTTGCAATAAAAGGCCGGAAAATATATAATGAGTCAGGAATCCGGAATGGTTCATCATAAGGATAAAGGACTGAAGATATGGTAGATTATTACGGAACGCTCGGCCCCGCATGCCGGGAGAAGGAAAAACTCATGGGAATGCTCGATGCCGGTATGACCGGTATCCGGATCAATCTGTCGCACGGCGGGCTCTCTCACGCGAAGGAAAGCCTGGATTTTCTGCGGGCGGAAGCAAAGGCCAGAAGGATCGATCTGAAGATTCTGATCGACCTGGAAGGTCCGGAGCTGCGCATCGGTCATCTGAAGGTGCCGGTGGTGCTGCATGAGGATGATCTGGTATCGGGAAATACCCTGCAGATGCCCGGCGCGGTCCTGGAGCATACGGTATACGGAGATATCCTGCTTCTGGACGACGGCAAGATCCGGCTGGAAGTGATGAATTCGGCCGGCGACGGCAGATTTCGTGTGCGGACGGGCGGCATGCTGACCTCCAAAAAGAGCGTTGCCATCCAGGGGAAGACAGTCGATCTGCCGACGCTTACGAAAAATGACTACAACAATCTGAAGGAAGCCGGTGATTACGGCGTGACGGGCGTGATGCTCCCGTTCGCCAGAGGCATCCGGGACCTGAAGAACCTGAAAAATGCGCTCTTTGACGCGGGCCTTCGCTATGTCAAGATCTTTGCAAAGATCGAGAATATGAGCGGCGTCCAGAACCTGGACGAGCTGATCGAAGGCTCGGATGAGATCGTGATCGCCAGAGGCGATCTCGGCAATTCCATGGATCTATGGAAGCTGCCGGGCACCGTGGAACGGATCGGCCGGAAGTGCAGGATGATGGATATGCCGTATATGGTAGTCACCCAGATGCTCGATTCCATGTGCCGGCAGGCCGTGCCGACAAGAGCAGAGGTGACAGATGTCTACAGAGCCGTGCTGGACGGCGCATCCTCTGTCATGCTGACAGGAGAGACGGCAGCCGGATCATTTCCGGTGGAAGCGATGACTTATCTCGTGAAGATCGGAAAAGAAGCGGAGCATGACCGCATGGGATGATCCATCGCGGCGCCGGTGATTGACGAAAGCAGTACTTACAGAAACGGAGTTATAACAGTTTGGATATCAATAAAAAGATCGCAGAGGAACTCAGTGTTAAAACGGAACAGGTGGCTGCGGCCGTACAGCTGATGGATGAGGGCAGCACGATCCCGTTCATCGCCAGATACAGAAAGGAAGTCACGGGGTCGCTGGATGACGAGCAGTTAAGAGCGCTCTCGGAACGGCTGACCTACCTCCGGAATCTGGAGGAGAAGAAGGAACAGATCCTGAAGACGATCGAAGAGCAGGGAAAGCTGACGCCGGAACTGAAAAAGAAGATCGAAGCTGCCATGACGCAGGTCGAACTGGAGGATCTGTACCGTCCGTACCGCCCGAAGAGACGCACAAGAGCGTCGATCGCGCGGGAGAAAGGCCTGGAGCCGCTGGCATTGATCATCCTGAAGCAGGCGATCGATCATCCGCTCGAACAGGATGCGGCGCGTTTCATTTCGGAAGAGAAGGGCGTTGCTTCCGCAGAGGAAGCGATCGCCGGCGCATCGGATATCCTGGCGGAGGTCATTTCCGACAATGCGGGATTCCGTACGGACATCCGTGAGCTGGTCCGCAGAAAGGGACTGATCACCTCCGAAGCGAAGGATGAGAACGAAAAGTCCGTCTATGAGACGTATTATCATTTTTCCGAACCGGTTCCGAAGATCCAGGGATACCGGGTGCTTGCGCTCAACCGCGGAGAGGATGAGAAGATCCTGACCGTGAAGCTGGAGGTGCCGGAAGAAGACATCCTGCACTACATGGAGCGCAGGCTTCTGAAGAACAATAACCAGTTTACCGCGCCTGTTCTGCGGGCGATCATCAAAGACAGCTATGAACGTCTGATCGGCCCGGCTATTGAGCGCGAGATCCGAAACGAGCTGACGGAAAAAGCGGAAGACGGCGCGATCGATGTGTTTGAGAAGAACCTTCGGCAGCTTCTGCTGCAGCCGCCGATCGCCGGACACACGGTGCTCGGCTGGGATCCCGGCTACAGGAACGGCTGCAAGCTTGCGGTTGTCGATCCGACGGGAAAGATTCTGGATACCGCGATCGTCTATCCGACTGCTCCGACGACGCCGCAGAGAATTGCAGCCGCCAAGGAGACCGTCAAAAAGCTGATCAAAAAGCACCATGTAACACTGATCTCCTGTGGAAACGGCACCGCTTCCAGAGAATCCGAGCAGATCATCGTGGAGCTCTTAAAGGAGATCCCGGAGAAGGTGCAGTATGTCATTACCAGCGAAGCCGGCGCTTCGGTCTATTCGGCGAGCAAGCTGGCAGCGCAGGAACTGCCGGATTATACGGTGGAGCAGAGAAGCTCTGCGTCGATCGCAAGAAGAGTGCAGGATCCGCTGGCCGAGCTTGTGAAGATCGA
>DFKM01000240.1 GCA_002373555.1 Lachnospiraceae bacterium UBA3645 | reverse complement strand
ATTCCGAAGGAAGAAGTACATCAGGTCAACTCCAGAGAGTTCATCCTTGAGATCCGCAAGAGACTCGAGAAGCTTCTGTAATTTTCATATTACGAAGATCCGCACCCCGGCTTTGCCCGGGGTGCTTTTCTTTTGTCCGTTCCGATGCACGGAAGATTTCTGTTTGCAACCGCAGAATCTGTGGTATACTGATGGGACAAACAAACGGAGGGATGATCTTATGGAACAGAAAAAGCTCGGCTTCGGTATGATGCGGCTTCCCATCACAGATAAGAATGATAAAGGCAGTATTGATGTCGAACGTACTGCAGGTATGGTGGATATGTTCATGGCCGGTAGATTCAGTTATTTTGACTCTGCCTATATGTATCATGAATTTCAGAGTGAACCGGTCACCGGGAAAACGGTCGTCGCGCGTTATCCGAGAGACAGCTTTACTGTCGCGACCAAGATGCCGATGGGCATGTTCGAGACAAAAGAGCAGCAGGAAAAGATCTTTTATGAACAGCTACAGAAATGCGGCGTAGATTACTTTGATTTTTACCTGATCCATAATCTGAATTCTTCCTGCATCGACACTGCCAGGAAGCTCGACACGGTCGGTTTCCTGCAGCGGATGAAAGACGAAGGGAAGATCAGAAAGCTTGGATTTTCCTGCCATGATACGGGGGATTTTGTCGACCGTACATTTTCCGAATTTCCGCAGCTCGAATTTGTCCAGCTGCAGATCAACTATCTGGACTGGGAAAATGAAGGGATTCAGAGCCGCAAATGTTACGAAGCAGCCGTTCGCCACGGCAAACCCGTGATCGTCATGGAACCCGTAAAGGGCGGTACGCTTGCCAATATCCCGAAGGAAGCAGAAGCAGTCCTGCGGAAAGTACACCCCGACTGGAGCCCGGCGTCCTGGGCGATCCGTTTCGCCGCAGGTCTGCCCGGTGTCTTTATGGTCCTCTCCGGAATGAGCGATGAGGCCCAGCTTGCCGACAATATGAAGACCATGCAGGAAGCAGTGCCTCTGACCGAAGAGGAACTCGCAGCGCTTGACAAAGTCCGGATCATCCTGAATTCCAGCATTTCCATACAGTGCACGGGCTGCCGCTACTGCGTGGAAGCGGACCGCTGTCCGATGAATCTCAATATCCCCAGCTATTTTGCGCTGTACAATCAGGAAAAGCTGGATACGAACCCCAGCTGGTCCTCTGAGAAGGAAATGTATGCCAACCTGATCTCCGACGGCTACGGAAAGATGGAGGACTGTCTGCACTGCGGAAACTGTGAGACTTACTGCCCGCAGCATCTGCCGATCAGGGCGCTCCTTGAGAAAGCCTCTGACTTCTTCGATGCCGAAGGCGCCGGAAGGACCTATACCGGAGAAAAGATCACGAAAAGCGGCAGACCGTTCTGACCGATCAAAATAGAAAGCCCGGCCGAGTCCGATGCCGGAAAAGGAACCAGAATCATGAAAAGCACCAACTGGATCATTGGCCCCGAAGTTACCCTGCCTGTTATGCTGAAAGGCCGGGAAGACCGCGTCCGCAGACAGATGCGCGCACAGATCAAAAACCCGTGTACGCTGGTCTGTTTTACATTGAATATTGCCGGACCGGTCAAACGTTTCCCACTGGCCGAGGAAGTTTTCTATAATACCTTTGACCTCATCAGGAATACACTTCTGGTCAGCCGCATGCCTCCTGCCGATTCATTTATCGCGGATAACGTATACGGACCAGAAGGATATCTCTCTGTGCATGCAGACGCGTATGAAGTGAAGAAAGTACTGCTTCCCCTGGAGGAGGAAGAACCTGCCGGCAGGCTCTTTGACATCGATGTGCTGAAGCCGGACGGAGAGAAGGTATCCCGGACAGAACTGGGCCTCGCTGCGAGACCATGTCTGGTCTGCGGAAAAACAGACGGCATCTGCGCCAGAAGCCGTGCCCATACCGTGGAAGAGATCCAGGATGCCACCGTGCGGCTGCTGCTCGCCCAGTGCGGCAGATACAGGCTTTCCTCCGATATGATCGGCAGACTGTGCCGGCAGGCCATGCTGATGGAGGTGTATACCACACCGAAGCCGGGCCTGGTCGACCTTGAGAATTCCGGTTCCCATACCGACATGGATGTCGCATTGTTTGAAAAGAGCACCTATGCGCTGGAAACCTATTTCACCCGGTTTGCTGCGGCCGGATTCGAACTGCAGAATGAATCGGCGGAGAGCGTCCTGAAATATATCCGCCCGATCGGCATAGAGGCGGAAAACGCCATGCTGCAGGCTACAGGCGGAGTCAACACGCATAAAGGCATGATCTTCTCACTCGGCATTCTGGCAGCTGCTGCGGGCTATGTCACAGCTTCCTATACCGAACGGGAAACACTGCTTCCCCAGATCCTGGCTACGGCGTCCAAGATCGCTGCACCGGCCCTGAAAGAGGATTTCCGTCTTCTGCCGCTGGAAGACGGACACATCCGCACAGCGGGTGAAGAGCAGTATGAGAAATTCCGCCTGGGCGGGATCCGAGCGGAAGCAGCCGGCGGTTTTCTGTCGGTACAGCGGTTCTGCTGGCCGTATCTGGCGGAGTATCTGGATGCCGGCATGGACTATCAGCGCGCCGGTTCCCTTGCGCTGCTCCATCTGCTTGCCAACGTAGATGATTCCAATATGATCAAACGTTCTTCCAGAGAGGTGCAGCTGCAGGTCAAAGAGGAGATCCGGAGCCTTCTTGCTAAGGATCCGGAACCGACGGAAAGCGTGATCCGGGCGCTCGACCGGTCCTTTATCGAAAAGAATCTCAGTGCAGGCGGATGTGCCGATCTGCTCGCGCTGACCTACTGGCTGTATCTCCTTTCCTGGCTCTTATAAAAGCTTTGCTGTTTCAGACAGAATTTATGCGGTATAATCGTCTTGCAGAAAGACTTTATACCGCTTTTTTTGTTCAGATGTAACCTTCCGGAATCAAACGGTACTGTAAGGATGAACGCAGACTTATATTCACAGAAAGGGACCCGCAATGGAAGATATTGAGATCATCAGCCTGTATTTTGAAAGGGATGAGCGGGCGATCTCCGAGACCGACAGCAAATACGGAAGCCGGCTGCACCATCTGGCAGACAATCTGCTGGCAAAGGAAGACGGAGAGGAATGCGTAAACGACACATATCTGTCGGCCTGGAATTCGATCCCGCCCGTCCGGCCTGTGCATTTCTGCGCCTGGCTTCTGAAGGTCCTCCGGAATCATATCGGTCATCGTCTTTCCCGGCTGAACGCGGCAAAACGGAAAGCCGTCGTCGGGGAGCTTTCCGATGAGCTCCTTGCGTGTATTCCCGGCGGCAGCGTGGAAGAGGGGATTGACATGCACGAGCTGGGCCGTACGCTCTCCGCATTCCTGTACAGCCAGAATCCGGATTCCAGGCGCATGTTCATCCTGCGTTACTGGTTTGGCGAATCCGTCAGGGAGATCGCGGACGTCACCGGCAGCACGGAGAGCCGCGTGAAGGTAAATCTGCACCGGACGAGAAATCGTCTCCGGGAGCATCTGAACAGAGAGGGGTATACATTATGAGACCGGAAGATCTGTTAAACGGCATGAATCATATAGACGATGAACTGATCGAAGAAGCACTGCAGAAGGAACCGGTGCGCAGAAAACGGATCTGGGTGATCCCTGTTGCAGCGGCTGCGTGTATGACACTGCTTGTCGGCTATTCCGTCATGCGGACAGGCATCGCAGTAAACCATTATGAACAGACCTCCGTTACACAAGAAACACAGCAGGAAGCGGCTTCCGGGCTCCTTCAGGAAGAAACGGAAGCTTCTGAAATCAATCACTCGGCATCCGGAGAAGCAGCAGTTCCTGCGGCGGGGAACTACGATGAAGTTTATACCATGCTGAAGCTGTATAACGATGCACAGATCCTGGACGGGGATATTGCTTATATGACGGAAGCTGCGGCTGAGGATATCGTTACAGAAGAAGCGCCGCTTGCGGATTCCGGTACGGCAGCAAAAGAAGCAGCGGCGACCGGTGCTTCGAATCATTCCGGAACCAATGTCATGGTGGAAGGCATTGATGAAAGCGATCTCGTAAAGACAGACGGCAAATATATTTACAGAGTATCCGGAACCTCCGTCATCCGTACCGATATTCGGGACGGCAGGCCGGGTGCGGAGAGCACCATCGAACTGCCGGATCCGCAGGCTTCCGACAATATTCTGGAGCTCTTCCTGGATGAAAAGTATCTGACTGTCATCGGTGAAATGACGAAGACAGCTGAACTGCAGCAGTTCGGGCAGGACTATGCGCGGCCGGAGGGGATTCCGGATCAGGTCCGGACATTCGCAGCCGTATATGATATTTCCGGGGAAGCGCCGCAGTTTACGGGCCTTTTTACCCAGGACGGCTATTACAACACCGCTAGAAAGCAGGGCAGCCGCATTACCCTGTTCACGAATGTTTATCTGTATGCGGAAGCTTTTGAGAAAGATGGAAAGATGAACGCTCCGGAGCAGTGGGTGCCGCAGGCTGCGGACAAAATGATCCCGGCGGACAGCATTTACATGGCGGAAGATTCCGATTCCGGGATCCTGGCGTCTACCTTTACGGAAAGCACGCCGGAAGTCTTCGATGATGCCAAATTCATCTTCCTGCATTATGCCCAGGTGTATGTCGGTCCTTCCGCCGTATGGCTTTACTATAATGATTATCTGTACGGTTCCGGATCTACAAAGATCATCAGCATGCCCTACGGAGACGGCAGGATTTTTGCAGGAAACACATGCAGTGTGAAGGGTTCGATCACAGACAGATTTGCGATCTCTGAAGGACCGGATACGCTCCGGGTACTTGCGACAGTCGATAACGGATCCGGACAGACGGACAACCGGCTGTATCTGCTCGATAAGGATTCCCTGGAGCTGACCGGCTTCCTCACCGGCATTGCGAAAGGCGAGTACATTTACGCCGCCAGATATATCGGGGATACAGCGTATTTCGTGACCTACAGAAATACCGATCCGATCTTCGCGGCGGATATTGCCGATCCGGCGCATCCGAAGCTGCTCGGCGAACTGAAGATCAGCGGCTTTTCGGATTATATGCACCCGTGGGATGAAGATCACATGCTCGGCCTCGGTTATGAAACGGATCCCGTGACCGGAACGTTTCTGGGTATCAAGCTCACGATGTTCAACGTGTCCGATCCGACCGATATCAAAGCAGAAGATACGATGGTGATCAGGGAAGGGCGTGCCTCCTCGGCGATCGATTATAATTACAAAGCGATCCTCGCCGATCCGGGAAAAAACCTGATCGGATTTTCGGCCCTGGAAGGAGAGGAGGATGTCGCCTGGATGCCGTACTACAATGTCTTTACCTGGCAGGCCGGAAAAGGTTTTGAAAAACTTCTGCATGCCGAAACGGAAGATGACGATGCTGTCCGCGGCCTGTACGCAGAGGAAACTTTTTACATAGTCGGTAACGATGTGACAGCATTTTCCATGACCGGTAAAGAATGGAAAGTCATTCCTTAAGAATCCTTAAAGATTCATGAATTATCACTTTTCACTTGCATTAAATTATGTTCTGTGCTAGAGTAGAGAACCGTAAGAGCGAGGATCACTTACAAAACCACGACCTGCATACGTCAGACAATAGGGACTGACGTATTCCAATATTTCTGATCCTTATGAAAGGAGCGTATTTTCATGAACAAGGAAGAAGTCAAGGAAACCATCGAATCCACCAAAGATCTCGCAATGGATACTGCAAAAGAGACAGTAAAGAAAGCGAAAGCCAGTGCGAAGAAAGCGACAAAGGAAGCTAAGAAGGTAACGGAGAAAGCGACCAAGGCTGCCAAGAAAGAAGTTACAAAGCTCATGGTCCGCGAGACCTATATCCAGTTTGCAGGTGCCGAATATAAGGAAAGCGATATCATGGCGAAAGTCGAGGCTGCCTTTACCGCACAGGGACATCGTTTCTCCAGCGTAAAATCCATCGAGCTCTACATCAAGCCCGAGGACGGCGCAGCTTACTATGTCATCAATGACAAGATCACGGGCAAGGTTTCCCTGTAATCGATTGTCACGGACGAAAAAAGAGAAGTCGTTGCATAATCCGCCGGCGCATGTTATAATGTGTGCCGGCGTCACTTTGTGACAGTATGGAGAGTTATCGAAGTGGTCATAACGAGCCGCACTCGAAATGCGGTTGTCGGTTTCCCGGCACGTGGGTTCGAATCCCACACTCTCCGTTTCCGGATTCTTTCCGTTTCTATATTCCTTCGCAAATATCGTCCGATCCGCACTTGATTTTTTGCGGAATCGTGCTATACTAGCGTAGGTAATTCTTTCGGGATCGTAGCTCAGCTGGGATGAGCGTTCGCCTCACACGCGAGAGGTC
>DFKM01000121.1:4929-5368 GCA_002373555.1 Lachnospiraceae bacterium UBA3645 | reverse complement strand
GCTGCAGAACTCCACCTATGACGGCAAGCATTATGCTGCGCCGCTGACCATGAACATCGTCACTCTGTTCGCCAACATGGATCTGCTTGCAGAGGCCGGCTGGGATCATGTTCCGGAGACCTATGAAGATCTGACTGCCTGCTGCGACGCTCTGCTTGAGAAAGGCATCGTACCTTTCGGCTGCGCCGGCAAAGAGACATGGTGCGTAACCGAGTATCTGGAGCCCATCATCGAGAAGACCATCGGCTATGAAGAGATGAACGAGATCTTCGCAGGCCGCTCCACATGGAACAATCCTGAGATCGCAACAGCTGTTGATACCTTCCAGGATATGATCAACAAGGGTTACTTCGATCCCAACGGCATGGCACTCGGAAATGACGAAGTCAAGGCCAACTTCATCGCCGGCAAGACCGCTTTCTATCAGAACGGTTCCTGG
>DFKM01000121.1:0-4898 GCA_002373555.1 Lachnospiraceae bacterium UBA3645 | reverse complement strand
ACGGTTCCTGGAACTGCGGCGAAGTCAACGATGCGGAAGGCAACTTCCAGGTCGCTCTCTTCCCTGTCATGAACACCGAAAAGGCTACCTACGGCCAGGTCATCGGCGGACCCAACGACTGCCTCGCAGTTTCCGCATACGGCCAGGATCCTGATTTCGCAGCTGACGTTGCATTCGAGCTTGCAAAGAGCATCTGCCACTATGGCTATCTTGCAGGTTCCGGACTGCCCGCATGGACACCCGATTATGACACCAGCGAAGTAAAGCCCCTTGTAGCTGCTGTTGCTGACATCGTAGCAAATTCCGAAGGTATGGTTCTGTTCGGCGACAACGCCATGAGCGCTGACCCTGCAAACACCTATCTTGACTATGTATCTCAGGTTTACGGCGGAGAGCTGAACGGCGAAGACTTCATTGCAGGCCTGTCTGCGGATCTTCAGTAAGCAAATACTTCCGTAAATACATTTGAACGCAGATACATTCGCTGACTGTTAATTGACAGGGCGGCCCTCCTGAACCGTCCAGGGATTCGGGAGGGCCGTCCTTTTTCTGAAAAAGAGAAGGACTGTGGAAAATGACTAAACTATACAGCAATAAGCTGCACATACTGATCTTTCTGCTGCCTGCGCTGGTCCTGTTCTGCGGAGTCCTGATCGCGCCGATCGGAGCTTCCGCCTATTACAGTTTCTTCGATTGGAGCGGCATAGGTGCGAAGACATTCATCGGCTTATCCAATTATAAAGAACTGTTCACGAGCAACTCGATCAACTTCATGAGAGCTCTCCGGAATGCCCTGCTGCTCGCAGCGCTCTCGGTATTCCTGCAGCTGCCGCTGGCTCTGGCGCTGGCCCTGACGCTGGGCAAAAAGATCAAAGGCGAACGCGCATTCCTGTCCGTATATTTCATGCCCGTACTGATCTCTACGGTCGTTATCGGACAGCTCTGGCTGAAGATCTACAACCCCGATTACGGCGTGCTGAACGTGTTCCTCAGAAGCATCGGACTGGAGAATCTGACCCAGATCTGGCTCGGAGACAAAAAGACTGCTCTTGGCGCGGTATTTGTCCCTACACTGTGGCAGTACGTCGGTTATCATATGCTGCTGCTGTATGCCGGCGTGAAAAGCGTCCCGCCCGAGATCCGCGAGGCAGCCATGCTGGACGGCGCCACCGACGGACAGATCAACCGCTATATCGTGATCCCTTACATCAAACCGATCATCAGGATCAGCGTGATCTTCGCCGTGACCGGCTCTCTGAAATCCTTCGACCTGATCTACGTTCTGACGAACGGCGGACCCATGCATTCCACGGAAGTGCCCAGCACCCTGATGATCAGCATGCTGTTCTTAAGAAACCGTTACGGCATGGGAAGTACGATCGCCGTACTGCTGATCATCCTCTGCTTCGGCTTTGCGCTTCTGATCAATGCGGTATTCAAGGAGGAGAAGTGATTTTATGAAGACATCAGATAAAATAAAAAGAACGCTTGTCTATATCGGACTCCTGATCTGGCTGGTGATCAATCTCTTCCCCGTCTACTGGATGTTTACATTTTCCCTGAAGAACAATCAGGAGATCTTCGGTGAAAATGTCATCGGTCTTCCGAAGCACTGGCTCTGGTCGAACTACGAAAGCGCCCTGAATACCGGACACATGCTGTGGTATTTCAGAAACAGTGCCATCGTTGCGGTCGCGACCATCCTGATCACCCTGTTCGTCGCGCTGATGGCTTCCTTCGCGCTGACGCGCCTGATCTGGAAGGGCCGCAAGACGATGAACAAGTTCTTCATGCTGGGACTGACGATCCCGATCCACGCATCGGTCGTCCCGGTATATGTCACACTTTCGAGGCTGCACATGCTCAATACTTACTGGGCTCTGATCATTCCGTATTCGGCCTTCTCGCTGGCGATGGCAATCCTGGTCTGCACCGGATTCATGAATGATATCCCGCGAGAGCTGGACGAAGCCGCCTGTATCGACGGCTGCGGTGTGTGGGGCGTTTTCTTCCGGATCATCGTCCCGCTCATGAAGCCCGCTGTCGCCACGGTCGGCATCTATACCTTCCTGCAGTGCTGGAACGAGCTGATGTTCGCGAACATCTTCATCAGCAAGACCGAACTGAAGACGCTGCCTGTCGGCGTACAGGCGCTGTCCGGGCAGTATACGACGGAATGGGGACCGATCGGCGCCGCACTGGTGCTGGCCACTTTCCCCACCCTGCTGCTCTATATCTTCCTCAGCAGAAAGATTCAGGAAAGCTTTATCGCCGGTGCGATCAAGGGATAATTTCACAAAGGAATCATTACAAAAAGGATCCGATTCTCCTCCCCCCGGGAACCGGATCCTTTTTTTGCACAATCATTTCAGATGCGCCGGCGGCACTGCCGGAATCTGCTGCTTCCTGCGGCATTCGTCAGCCATCCCGTCTCTGGTATTTCTGACGGTACTCCTTCAGTGTCATACCGGTCTCTTTCCGGAACTGCTCTCCCAGATGGCTCTGGGAGGAAAAGCCCAGATAATGCGCGATCTCCAGGAAGGAATATTCCGAATAGGTCAGCATGTTTTTGACGAGCCGTATCTTCTCCCGTCGTATATAACGCGAAATCGTAAGTCCGGTCTCCTGATGAAACAACGTTGACAGATATTTCGGATTCAGCGCCAGCGCCTTCGCGATCTCCTCCGTACCGATCTTCTGATGCAGATTCCGGTAGATGTAATCCTTGGCACGCGCCACATGTTCATTTTCTGCCGCTTTCTTCTCCTGCCGGTCATCCGGCACCAGCGGCAGCGCTTTATCACCGTCCGTTTTATACTGCGATCCATCCGGCATATGATCCGCCATTTCTTTTCGGGTGCTCTTCCTGTTTTCCTGCAGGACGTGCACCAGCCGCGCGAAATGATATTCCGCGCCGCGGCAGAGCCTGGAAATGCTGCCCGGGATCCGGCACCTCTCCAGTTCGCTGATGTAGACATCACTGATGACAAAGGCCAGTTCCGGTGCAAGACCGCCCCGGATAGCGGCCCGGCTCGCGAGGGTGATGACGACAATGCAGATATTCTTCACATTGCGCAGACCGTCCTCTTCGTTCAGGACACCGAGTTCTCCCGCATATTCCTCCAGAATGCTCTCCTCCAGGGCTTTTACATCCCCCTGCATGATCGCAGTCGTTTCCCGCAGCTCCTGGTCATACGGATTATGCCGGCTCCGGTTCTCCCGGATCTCAAACATGCGGGCTGCGACTTTCTCGTCCATTTTACGGCGCCGAAGCTCCGGGAGGCACTCTTCCTCCCGGAGCCGGCTGTTCTGTTTTACCCAGTCAGAGTTATTCACGTTCATTTTGGGATTCCTTGATGATCGCGGCAGGAACATTTTCCTGCGTCTGTTTGATTATCAGTAAACGATCAGTCCTTCGATCCGGCCCAGCGGCCGTTCTCCAGATCTTCCACGACCTTGCCATAGTGCTTGTCCAGATCGAACAGCAGCAGGCAGACGAGGCCGACAACGCAGACGATCAGCGGCACCCAGATGCAGGCGACATTGATCGATGCGATCGCGGACGCGGATGTGGGATCCGCATCGAAGTTACCGGCGGAAAGGATCCAGCCGAGCGCGGCAGTACCAAGTCCGGAACCGATCTTCATCGTAAAGGAAGAAGCAGCATTTCCCATACCGGTCGCCTGTACGCCGGTCTTCCACTGACCGTAGGTGATGGCATCCTGCAGCATGCCGAACATGGTGGCGGCGCCGCAGCCGAAGCCCAGGCCCTTGATGATGTTGGCGACAAAGACGATACCGACATTCTGTCCTGCCAGGAAGGTCAGGATGAAGCCGACTGCGGAGACAGCCATGCCGAGGAAGCCGGTCCAGCGCTTGGAGACCTTCATCATGATGATGGGCGTTACGAACATGATGCCCATCTGCGCCAGCGACAGAGCGTTCGCAAGTCCGGCATACGCGCCTTCATTGCCGAGGACATACTGAGCAAAATAGTAGTTGCTTCCGAAGAAGGTGGACATCATGAAGTACAGCGCGAACAGGAAGATGACCATCAGGATCCAGTACTTATTCCGGAGCAGGGACTTCAGCGCTTCCATGACGGAGGGGCCTTTTGCCTCACCGGACTTTTCTGTCTCAGCTGTGTTGTCCACGACACGTTCCCTCGTGCAGAAGAAAGTGATCAGGTTCAGTACAACGAAGGCGACCATCAGGACGAGCATGGCCATGGTCCAGCCGAACTGGGAGGTATCGCTGCCTCCGAACGCCGTGACGAGCTTCATGACGACGGTGTTGACGGTCATGGTGCCGAAGGTCGCGAGCAGCATACGGAAGTTGCCGAGCAGACCGCGCTCATACTGATTCGTCGTCATCAGTCCCTGCAGGGTCGCGTAGGGAACATTCAGCGCGGTATAGAAGATCGTGGATACCAGATTGTAGGTAAGGAAAATATATGCGATCTGGAGCGTTCCGGTGAAACCGGCCGGCACGGAGAACATCAGCACCGTGCAGATCGCGAGCGGAATGCTGGCGCGGATCAGCCAGGGACGCGCTTTTCCGTATTTCGATTTCGTTTTATCGACGATACGGCCCATGAACAGATCCGATATGCCGTCAAAGATCTTGGAGATCGCCATGACGGAAGCGGCTGTCGCGGAAGGCACGCCGACCACCGATACATAGTATACCAGAAGAAAAGCCGAGATTGAAGAATAGACGAGATTTCCGGCATAGTCGCCGATACCGTAGGCGATCCGCTCCAGCCAGGAAAGCTTCGCGTTGGGATCCATTGCTTTTGTTTTCATATTTTTCTCCTCCTTTTATACTCCCGGGAACCAGCCAAGATCATGGCATTTTCCAAGATCCCACGAATCCCAGCCGATCCAGTTCGGTTCATT
>DFKM01000030.1 GCA_002373555.1 Lachnospiraceae bacterium UBA3645 | reverse complement strand
GTACCGGTCTTGAAGCGGTTCATGATGATTCCGTTGGCGAGAAGAGAATCAGTCAGGTGATTTGCCGCCTTCAGCCCGTTCGGACCGGTGTATTCGCTGACTTCCCCGAAGATACAGCGCGCATTCAGGTACACACCGGTCGCCAGGACTACGGCTCTGGTGTGATAGGAAGCACCGGAGACTGTCTTCACGCCGCGGCAGATCCTGGTCCCGTCCGGTTCAGGCTCTGTGATCAGCTCCGATACCTCTGCCTGCCGGATCGTAAGATGTTCCGTCTGTTCCATGGTCTTCCGCATTTCCCTGGTATAGGCCTGCTTGTCAGCCTGGGCGCGGAGTGAATGGACCGCCGGACCTTTGGATTCATTCAGCATGCGGGACTGGATGAAGGTCTTGTCGATATTCCGGCCCATTTCTCCGCCGAGGGCGTCCAGTTCCCGGACCAGATGTCCCTTGGAAGTTCCCCCGATATTCGGATTGCAGGGCATCAGAGCGATCGAATCGACACTCACCGTGAAAACAATGGTTTCCAGACCGAGCCTCGCGCAGGCGAGCGCCGCCTCGCAGCCAGCATGGCCCGCGCCGACGATCGCGACATCATAATTTTCCTCAATATAATTCATACGTTCCTCTTTACCAGGTTTCCCTTTATCTTTTTCCATCCCGACATTACTTTCCCGTGCAGAAACGTTCAAAGATTCGGTCGATGACATCGTCCCCGACGGTTTCTCCGGTGATCTCTCCGAGGGACTGATACGCATCCTGAAGATCGATAGAGAAAAAATCTTCCGGCAGTCCCTGGGAGATGCTGTTCTGTACAAGCTTCAGCGATCTCAGCGCCTGTTCCAGGGCGTTTTTGTGGCGCGCGCTGGTCACATAGATCTGATCGTTAAAGTTGATTTCGTTGTGATAGAACATGTAGCGCACTGTTTCTTCCATCTCCGGAAGTCCTGTGCCATCCTTTGCTGAAAACACAATTACCTTGTGCTCCGACATTTTTCCGATTTCCTCTGCGGTGACGATCTGCGGAAGATCTGACTTGTTGAGCAGAATCACCGCCTGCTTTCCCTCGGAAGAAGCCAGGATTTCCCGGTCTTCCTTATCCAGGGGAACGGATCCGTCGATCATGACCAGCAGAAGGTCTGCATCTGCGGCGGCTTTCCGGGCTTTTTCGACGCCGATCTGTTCCACGCGGTCCGTGCTTTCCCGGATCCCTGCCGTATCTGTCAGGTTCAGACTGAGCCCTGCCATGCGGATGTGTTCTGTCAGTGTATCTCTGGTCGTTCCGGCAATCTCCGTCACAATGGCCCGGTCTTCTCCGGCGAGAAGATTCAGAAGGGAAGACTTCCCGGCGTTCGGTTTTCCGAGGATCACCGTGGAAATACCTTCCTTCATGACCTTTCCGCTCTCCGCGTTTTCGATCAGATTTTCCAGTCTCCGGACAAGGATCCCTAGTTTTTTTCCCAGTTCCTCCGGATAACCGGTCAGGTCATAATGCTCCGGATCATCCAGGGCTGCTTCGATCCAGGCAGTCTCATTCAGGATCTCTTCCCGCAGCTCCCGGACTTTGTCAGACAGTCCGCCCTGCAGCTGGCTCACCGCGGCTTCCATCGCATAGCGGTTTTTTGCCTGGATCAGGTCCATGACTGCTTCCGCCTGGCTGAGATCCATCTTTCCGTTCAGGAAGGCGCGTTTTGAGAATTCTCCCGGACCGGCAGGACGGGCGCCGGCTTTCAGCACTTCTTCCAGGACCCGCTGCAGTACGAGACTCCCGCCGTGGCAGTTGATCTCAACTGTATTTTCTCCCGTATAGCTGTGGGGCGCAAGCATGACCGAGACAAGGACATCGTCCAGAATCTCCCGCTTTTCCTGTATTCTGTCGGGAAAAGCACAGGATGCATTCTCCACATTATCGCAGCTGCAGGTCACCGCATGGCGGTAATGGATCGTATAAGCCCCGGCGTCAAGAATGCTCCGGTCCAGAACGCGGTCCGCGATGGACAGCGCTTCTTCCCCGCTGATCCGGATGATTCCGATACCGCTTTCTCCAGCTGCCGTCGCGATCGCCGCAACTGTATCTGTCGTTGAAAAACCTGCCGGCATAAGTCACCTCCAAAGGTCTGCCTGAATATGAGAAGAGGCCGGCGGAACCGGAGGACTTTTCAGTCCCCCGGCACCGACAGCCTCCTTTCACCAGACTGTTGAATTATTCGGTTTTTTCTGAATCTGCCGCTTCAGCTTCAGCAGCTTCGGCGGGAACAGCTTCTTCCCCGATGTCCTCGTCATTATCCTGATAAACGGCTTCATCAACCATCGCCTCGATGATCTCGGTGACTTCCGCCTGATCTCCGGAAATTTCAGCCTCGGTCTCGGCTGCATAATATGCTTCACCGAATTCCGCGCTCTCGCCGGCATTTCCGGCGTCTGCGCGCTTTGCGCGGTTCTGGCGCTTCAGGTCCTTTTTCAGCACGACGATGATGTGGCGGTAAGGATCCTCGCCCTCGGAATAAGTCGTGACATAAGGATCTCTCTG
>DFKM01000148.1:287-11369 GCA_002373555.1 Lachnospiraceae bacterium UBA3645 | reverse complement strand
CCTGCGGATCGCCTCCAGGATCTCGCCTTCACTGATCTGTTCACAGCGGCAGACGATGCGGCCGTAATCCGGGTTTTCCGCGAGGACTTTCCGGAGTTCCTCCGGATCCGTGATCTTTTTCGGATCGAAGAAGGGCTCTCTGTGTCCGTCAAAGTCCGGATTCAGGGATAATGCCAGCTTCTTCGCCACCTGATCCGCGATCTCCGTACCGATGGCCGGCGCCGCAGTGAGCCCGGGGGATTCGATACCGGCGCAGTCAAAGAATCCCGGCGCATCGGCGACTTCGCCGAGAATGAAATCATGCCTTTCCTCATGTGCGCGAAGCCCGGCAAAGCTGGTGATCGCTTCGCGAAGCGGCAGATCATCGAAGGCATATCCTGCCTTTTCCATCAGATCATCAAAGCCGGCAGCCGTCGTATCCACGCCTTCCCTGTCATCGATATCCTCCGCCGTCGGCCCGACGATCGTGTTGCCGTGGACCGTGGGGGATACCAGAACGCCCTTGCCGAGCTTTCCGGGCACCTGGAAGACCGTGTGCTTCACATAGCCTCCCGTCCGCCGGTCCAGAAGGATATAATCTCCTCTCCTCGGCGTGATATGGATCTTCTCTGACGAAACCATATTATGCAGGATATCCGCATAAACGCCGGCAGCATTGATGACCGCGCGGGTGCGGACGGAACCGTCTGAAGTCTGAACGATCCAATACGGTTCCCCGCTCTCATCCTGTCCGGGCGTCAGCGATTTGACCTCGGAGTTGAACCGGAATTCCACCCCGTTGGTGTATGCATTTTCGGCAAAAGCGACCGTAGCGCCGAAAGGACAGACGATTCCGGCCGTCGGTGCATAAAGCGCAGCGACCGGCACATGCCCGACGCTCGGCTCCAGCTCCTTCAGCCGTTCTCTGCCCACGATCTCCAGCTTTTCCACGCCGTTCTTTCTGCCGTTCTCCAGCAGGGCGTGCAGCTTCGGGATATCCTCTTCGGAAAGCGCCAGGACCAGAGAACCGTTGTTCTTATAATCAAAGCCCAGCTCCCGCGAAAGTTCCGGGTACATCTGACAGCCGCGCAGATTGTACTTCGCCATGAGCGAACCATGCGCCGCGTCAAATCCGGCATGGATAATCGCGGAATTGGCCTTGGAGGTGCCGGTACAGACATCCTCGGAACGTTCCATGACACAGAACCTGCCGCTGTATTTGGACAGGAACCTGGCGACGGCACACCCGGTGATGCCCGCGCCTATGATGACCGCATCATACATATTGCAAACTCCCTCCTGCGGCGAAGATGTACCGGCCGGACGCTCTGTCCCGGCCTCGCTTCAGCCGCATTTCCAGAAAAATATCTGCCAATTTCCTGAAAATTATAACATTAAATTCCGTTTTATACAATAAAAATAAGCGGACCGGGAAATTGTCTCCCGGCCCGCCTGGGCCTGCATCAGTGCAGTACAAGATAAAGGATCACGGAAACTGCGGTGCTCGTAAGACCGATCATTGCTTCGAACGGGATCAGCTTCATGCGGTCTCCGATGCTCATGTTCACGGCACCGCCGGTCGCATGGAAGAACGAACCGTGCGGCAGGGAATCGACGACCGTCGCACCGGCATGGATCATGGCGGCAGCCGCCAGTCCGGAAACGCCGTTCGCCAGCAGTGTCGGTGCAAATGTCTGTGCGGCAACGGTCGCACCGGCTGTTGTGGATGCGGTCGCAGCTGCCATCAGGATACCGGCGAGCGGTGCAAGAACGAACGCAGGCATATTCATGGCTTCCAGCAGCGTCGTGACATCATACTGCAGCGCAGATGCCTTGATAATGCCGGCGATCGTACCGGTGCCGATCAGCAGGATCGAGACGCCGATGACCTTGGTCAGACCGAATTCACTGTATTCAACGAAGTTTTTCGCTTTGCCGGTCACGACTGCGCAGACTGCACCGCCGACCGGAAGCGCGATCAGCGGATCGATGGCGATGCCCGCCAGCGGCCGGAGCGCCAGCATGATGATGACCACGGCCGGTCCGATGATCGCCGGCAGGAAGCCCGGCAGCTCTTTTCCACCCGTGCTCTCAAGATCCGACGCCTGGATCTCTTCTCCCGTTTTCTTCACAAGGATCGATGCGATCAGGATCGTCACGATCAGCGCGCAGACCGCGGGAACAATATTTCTGGCCATCACGGATGTCAGATCCTGTTCAAATGCTTCCGATACCGCGATCGTATTGGGGTTCGGAGAAATGATGTTTCCTGCCTTGCCGCCGCCGATCATGGCGATCAGGATCCCGCTTCTGGAAAGACCGGCGCGTTTGCCGATGGCCAGCGCGATCGGCGCGACCGTAATGACAGAGATATCGATGAACACGCCGACGGCGCAGATGATCATCGTGGCGACGGCGATCGCCGCCACGGCCCGTTTCTCGCCGAGCTTCTGCACGATCGTTTCCGCGATCTGTTCCGCCGAGCCTGTTTTGATCAGCGTGCCGGCGAGAATTCCGCTGGTCAGGATCCGGAGGACCGAAGACATCATCGATCCGGCGCCGGATACCATCGTGCTGACGGTCGCTTCCAGACCGCCGCCGCCGATCAGTCCGCCGATCAGGGCGCCCAGGATCAGGCTGTAAGCGGGCTGTACTTTTTTAATGATGAGAATGATGGCGATCACAAGTCCGATGATCGCGCCGAGTGTTGTGAACTGTGCATCCATGATAATTCATTTCTCCTTAAAGCTTTTTCATAATGACGGGGAAGATCCTGCGGCTTTATTTCATGCGCATGCCGGCGCGCACCATCCGGAACAGGCGGACAGCGCCTTTGTAATAGAGCTCTTCCGCTCTCTCCAGCGCCTCGGCAAGCGGCATCGGCGTATCGACCGTCGTCATGATCGAATCAATGCCATGCTCGTAAATTCCTTCGTATCCCTTTCCGAGTCCGCCGCAGAGCGCGACCGCCGGAACGGCATGCTTTTTTGCGCGGTCGCCCACGCCCTGCATGACCTTGCCGAAGCAGCTCTGCCAGTCTGTCCTGCCTTCGCCGGTCACGATCAGATCCGCGCCGGAAAGCAGTTTGTCAAAACCGATCATATCCAGAACGGTTTCAATGCCGGACTTCATCTCCGCATGGAAGAAGATCTTCAGCGCGGCGCCGAGACCGCCGGCCGCGCCGGTTCCCGGAACGGTATCGGGATCCGTGCCGAATTCACGAATGATCACATCCCTGTAGGCGCACATTCCCTTTTCCAGGCGCTCCAGGATCTCCGGTGTGCCGCCCTTCTGCTTTCCGAAGGTATACGTCGCGCCGTCTTTTCCGCAGAGCGGGTTGGTCACATCGCACATGACCGTGAAATGCGCATTCCGGACATTTGCCGGGATCCCGCTGACATCGATATGCGCCACCTTTTCGAGCTCGCTGCCTTTTCCGCAAAGCACATTGCCTTCGCTGTCCAGGAAACGCACGCCGAGCGCACTTGCAAATCCCATGCCGCCATCGTTCGTCGCAGAGCCGCCGATCGCGATGGAGATGTCGGTGCAGCCGGCATTGATCGCCGCAAGCACCAGCTCACCGGTGCCGTAAGTCGTTGTATTCAGCGGATTCCGCTTCTCTTCGGGAACCATGGGCAGACCGGATGCCTGCGCCATCTCCAGCACGGCTTCGCTGCCGCCAAGCATGCCGTAATACGCCTGCACCTCTTCCATCAGAGGCCCGTGTACGGTCGTATACACCTTATTGCCGCCCCGTGCGAGCACTACGGCATCCGTCGTTCCCTCGCCGCCGTCCGCGACCGGCACGCCGCAGGTGCTGCAGGGCCCGAACACCTCATGCGCAGCTTCCGTCAGCAGTTCCACGGTCTTTTCGCTTGAAAGCGTCCCCTTAAAAGAATCCGAAGCAAAGATGAGTTTCATTTTCTTCCTCCTTGTAGATGCGCCTTTGATTCCGGCTCCTCATTTCTGTCTTTATCATACCGGCCGGGAGGCATTTCTCCCATGAGATCAGAGCATAAAAAGAACGTACGGCTTTGTGCTGTCGTCACAAAACGTACGTTCTATCCTTCTTATTTCATGCTGTAGTACAGAAGCACCAGGAAGTTCCGGTCCGACGATGATCTGACCGGATCGATATCCAGAAGATCCTTCAGTTTGTTATACCGGTACATCATGGTGTTTTTGTGAATGTACATTTCCTTCGCGGCGCCGGTCAGGTTGAAATTGTTCCGGATCAGCGCGCCGGCGGTCTCCAGGAACTGTTCCCTGTCCTCCGCCTGCAGCTGCAGCCGGTACTGATAGAATACCCGGTGCAGCTCCTCCTTCGGCAGGACCGAATAAAAATATTCCTCCGTGTGATCATAGAAAAAGACCGCCTCCGCCGCCGAATTCCCGGAGATCCCGGCATTGGCCTCCAGCCAGGTGCAGTGCCGGTAGGCGTGAATATACTGCGTAAAGGCTCTCTGCGGCGTTCCGATATAAAAGACAGCGGCCGGTTTCGTGCCGTGTCTGCTGCGCAGTTCCCGCAGCGTCCTGTCCAGATAGGCAAGGATATTCTCCCGGAAACGGGAATATTTCGATCCTTTTGCCTCCTGCAGCGTCCGGAAGACCAGCACATGCTTCTCATCCGTTATGACAGACATATCCTGACGGCTGTGTCCGTCATTGGTGCGGATCAGGCGGAACATTTCCTCCGCCGGCGTATCATCCAGGATCCTGCAGAGGATGGGCACCCGCAGGATGGATTCATCATAGTTCAGGCGTTCCGCCAGCTGCCGCAGTTCGGCGGGATCAGCATCCTCCACTCTGGTGAGCATGTAGATAAAGTTCTCTTTCCGCTCGCGCCGCAGAAGGATCCGCTCCTGCTGTTTTTCATATTTCAGCATGGCCTCGATCGCCAGTCTTGTGACCATCGCGACCTCCCGGATATGCGCCGGATCTCCTGTGACGCCGACAACACCTTCCTTTTTCCCGTCCTCCATGATCGCCATGTTGATGCCGGGAAGAACGCCCGGGAACATCTTGTCGTCATCTATGGAAATGATATCTTCTTTTCCCCTGATGATCCGGTCAGCGGCCTCGTGGTAGCTGCCGATCCGGTTTTTGTCACGGCTCGCGATGATCACGCCGGATCCGTCCATGATATTGATATTGTATTCTGTATATTCCGTGATCTGGTCTATGAACCGCTGTGCCATCTCCGGTCTGATCATATGCGTGTTACTCCCTGTGAATGATGCGTGCTGCTTACGAATGCTGCTCGGCGTGCAGCATCCGGATCGTTTCGATATCATTCGCCGTCAGTTTGATATTGGCAACATATTCCTTTCCGTCCGGCGTCGTCGCTTTCATCTCATACACCGTTCCCTCGATCAGTGTCTGCTCCCGGAGGATATGGAAAAAAGGCTCCATCCTGGGATGATCGGAACGGAATAATTCCAGTCTTTCACGATATTTGAGAAGTGCCATCGGATTGATATTCATACTTGCTTTCCCGTAATTCTTTCTATATTAATGATGCCATGGTTTACAGTCCGGATCCCGTCATTCGCAGAACTTCTGTGCGAACTGCACCAGATACGCCAGGTCCTTCGTTCCCGCAGTCTCACAGGACGAATGCATCGCCAGCTGCGCGAGCCCGATATCTGCCGTATTCATGGACAGCTGTGTATTCGCAATGCTGCCGAGCGTCGAGCCGCCGCGCATATCCGAACGGTTCACGAATGTCTGCAGCGGAATCTCCTGCGCCAGACAAAGTTTCTTTACAAAGGCGGCCGATACGCCGTCCGTTGTGTACAGCTGACCGGCATGGAATTTGAGCACGATTCCGCCGTTCATCTGCGGGCGGTTCACCGGATCCGCCTTGTCGGTATGATTCGGATGGACGGCATGCGCATTGTCCGCGGAGATCATCATGCCCCGCTGTGCGGCCGCATGCATTTCCGAGAAGGTCATGCCGAGGCTCTCACGGATCCGGACCAGGCAATCGGAAAGGAAGGTCGATTCCGCGCCCTGCTTGCTGCGGCTGCCGACTTCCTCATTATCGAATACGCAGTGCATGGAAAGCACATTTTCCGAGGACACTGCGGCTGCAAAGCCTGCGAAAGTCCCGTAAACACACATCAGATCATCCAGTTTCGCCGCAGAAATGAATTCGCCGTCCGGTCCCCAGACAAACGGCTTCTGCCGGTTCACCAGGAAAAGATCCATGCCCAGAATGCGGTCCGAAAGCGTGCTGTCGGCGGCGGTTTCCATTCCCGCCGCTTCCGCGATCTTCTTCAGAAAGCGCTCCCCTCTTTCTCCGAGCGCGAACAGCGGCTGCATATCCGTCTGCACGTTCGTCAGGGACTTCTCGTTCGCCTCTCGGTCCATATGAATGGCGAGCGACGGGATCATCAGCAGATCTTCATCCACATATACCAGTTTCTGCGAAATGCTACCGCCGTCATCAGTCAGCACCCTGCCGGCCACGGTCAGCGGACGGTCATACCAGGTGCTCTTCAGCATCCCGCCGTAGGGTTCGATATTCAGCTTTACGCAGCCGGCAGACGCGATCTCCGGATCCGGTTTGATCTTGAAGGTCGGCGAATCACTGTGACCGGCCAGGATCCGAAGGATCTCCGTTCTCTTTTCCGGCAGCCTGAAGGAGATCATCGCAGAATCATTCCTGGTCACGAAATAGTTCCCGCCGGGCGCCAGATTCCAGGATGTCATGGTTTCGGAAAGCCGGACAAATCCGGCCGCTTCCAGACGTTCCACCAGGGCGTGCACGACATGGAACACGCTCGGACTTTCGTTCAGAAAAGTCATAAAATCTGTGACTGCATTATCACACATGCTGTTATACCTCCCGCATTGCAATCAGAAAAGCCGCGCACACAGCGCGGCTTCATTATACGTTTCCATCGGATATTCGTCAATTGCTCAGGATTCCAGATATTTGCGGATCTCTTCGAGCCGCTCTTCGCTGACGGCGAATCTGTCGCCCATCTTTCCAGTCGGACGGGTGCCGACGGACAGTTCGTCGTAATCGATCTGATCCACGATCTTCTTCAGTTCGGGCAGCTGCTCCTCCGTGTCATTGTATCCTTTGAAGATCACGACACGCAGGATAAAATGTCCTTTATACTGTTTGCTGAAATTGATCAGACTGCGGATCTTCTGCTCGACGCTGACTTCCTTGATCGGCCGGTGCATCCTCTGGAAATCATTCTCCCTGATAAACGCAAGGCAGCCGACGACTTCATCGCACATATTTGCTTCACGCATATGGAACTGCTCATCCAGCATCGGTCCGTTGACAATGATCCGGACCGGCAGTCCGTATTCATGCACCTTGTCGATCATCTGATCGATCTTGTCATTGGTGATCGGATCGCCCTGGCCGAACAGATAGACCAGATCCGGCTGATCCTTTTCGATCTGCTCTCCGAGCACTTTCAGTGAATCCTCCACCGGGCCGAAATCCGTGGACGGCCCCTGATAGACCTTCTCGCGGAAACAGATCGGACAGTTGTAAGTGCAGGATTTCTCCGGCAGCACATCCACATACAGGATCTTTCTTCCGTCTTCTACGCCTTCGCCCTCCAGCTTGATCGGTTCAAATTTCAGATAGTTCATTCCCGCACCTCCATTGTAAATTCCATTTGCCATGTTGATATGTCAACATTTCTTATCTGCAATATACTCCATTTCCGTGACGCTGTCAATACCCAACCGTGAATTTGATATGTCAATATGCCTAATTTCTTTGACAAATCCGGCATTTTCTGTTATGTTTTATCCGTGAGCGGAACATTGAAATGACGTTTTGACGATCTTTGGAGGTTTGAAAATGGGCACTCCCATGTATATGAGAATACAGCAGTATATCAGAACGCAGATCGAATCCGGCGAATGGCCGGCCGATTCCCCGGTCCCTACGGAAGCCGAACTGATGGAAAAGTTCAACGTCAGCCGGATCACGGTCACGACAGCACTTCGCGAACTGGTCAAGGAAGGCCTGATCTACAGGATCCAGGGGAAAGGCACCTACGTTGCAAAGCAGGAAAAAACGCCCGGGATCTTTGAGATCGCTAACATGATCAGCATCGCGGATTCCCTGGAGTCCACTCTCCTGCCGGGAGAGCACAGAGTCGCGGGATCCGAGCTTGCCTATCCGGAGCCGGAGGCTGCCGCCATCCTGCATCTGGACCGGGATCAGAAAGCCTACATTATAAAAAGAACAAAATATACCAACGATGTCCCGATCGCTGCGGAGAAGCTGTTCCTGCCGGATTATATTTTCTCATCGGTGCCAAAAGACAGGCTGGAGAGTGAGCATGTCTCCGTACTTCTGTCCGATCTCGGTATCGAGACCGGAAAAAGCATCTCCTATATAGAGCCCGTGCTGTGCGACACCGAAACAGCAGCGCAGCTGCATCTTCCGGAAGGTACGCCGGTCATCAAAATCTCCCTGGAGATCTATGACCGGAAGGACAATCCGATCGCCTTCATAGAAATGATCAATTACGGGAAGCAGAAATACATTTCCAACAGAGAATAAGGAAAAAACCACGGCCGCACTCATGCATCCGTGGTTTTTCTAAAATTTAAAAAAATTTATTTGGTATATTGACATATCAACATGTTATTAGTATAATCAGACCAACAAAATACAGCAGCACCTGCAAAAGGAGGAGGAAATTATGCCTAACACATCAAACGTGCTGGTTCCCAGTCCCATGATGCTCATTCTGATCATCGCCTACTTTGTTGCTCTGATCGTATTCGGCGTCCTTGCTTCCAAGAAGGAAAACAAGGATTCCATGAAGGACTTCGCGCTCGCCGGCAAGGGTCTCGGTTCGTTCGTCCTGATCGGCACCTTCATGTCGACCTGGATGGGCGGCGGCACGATCACCGGAAGCGTGAACAGCCTGGCTTACAATTTCGGCCTTGGCCCCGCGATCACCTACATGGTTCCTTCCGTTGTCGCGACCATGCTGCTCTACTTCCTCGGCCCGGTCGTTCGAGCCCGCGGCAAACTGACCGTAGCCGGCCTGCTGGAAGATTCTTACGGAAAGACCGTCCGTATGATCTCCGCCGTTCTGATCGCACTGGCCTGCTTCTCCATCGTTTCCTTCCAGTACAGAGGTCTCGGCATTGTCATGAATGCCGCCACCGGCATCAACATTGATATCGCTACCGTCATCGGATGCGTGATCATCATCGCACTCGCTTATTCCGGCGGACTGAAGTCCGTTGCTTATACAGACGCCATGTCCGCGCTGATCATGCTGGTCGGCCTCGGCGTCGCGATCCCCGTTGTTCTGAACAAAGCCGGCGGATGGGACTGGGTGATGACCCAGGCGGCCGTAGAGGATCCCAACCTTCTGACCATCAACGGCGGATGGGGCTTCAGAGAATATCTGGCAAACCTGCTTCCTCCGTTCCTGCTTGCGCTCGGCGACCAGAACATGTACCAGCGTATGGCTGCCGCCAAGGATGACAAGAGCGTGAAGATCGGCATGATCGGCTGGGCACTCGGCACAGCCATCGTTCTTCCCGCCATCGCACTCCTCGGATTTATCGGCCGTGTGTATTTCAGCAGCAACATCGATGCTTCCCAATCCCTGATCGCGACTTCCACGATCACGCCCTGGTTCGTCGGCGGCCTGATGATGGCAGCGGCAGTTGCCTTCATCATCACGACCGGAGACTCCTATCTCCTCTCCGGCGCGACCAATGTATCCTCCGACGTATACGCACACTTTAAGAAGGACGCAACGGATAACCAGATGCTCAAAGTCACGCGTGTCAGCATCGCACTGTTCGGCATCCTGGCGCTCGGGATCCTGAAGTTCTTCCCCAGCATTCTGGCCATCCAGTACTGGGCCTACACGATCGTCGGCGCAGGCATCACGCCTTCCCTGATCGGCTGCATTCTCTTCCCCGGGAAAGTCACCAAATGGGGCGGCCTGTTCTCCATGGTCATCGGCGCCGTTCTCACGGTCGTATGGGAAATGGCTGGCCAGCCTTTCGGCGTCGCTACGATCCTGGTAGCCTTCCCGGTCTCCCTGATCCTGCTGATCGTGGTTTCCGCCTTGACACAGGGTTCAAAGAGTGCATAATAAATAGACGAACAGATTACTGTCAAACGCAAAACGGGGGCAGGTTACTTGTCAGAAAACCTGACGGGAAACCCGCCCCCGTATCACTATCATGAAGGAGAATCCTGAAATGAAGCAGGCAAAAGAGATCTTTTTCCTCACCCTGGGAACGTTCATCACGGCGGCAGCCGTCTTCTTTTTCCTGGTGCCGAGCCACTGCTCGGTCAGCAGCATCTCCGGTCTGGCGATTTTGCTGTCCAATGTCTTTCCGCTCTCCGTCGCCCAGCTGACCATGATCCTGAATGTGGCGCTGCTGATCGTCGGCTTCCTTCTCTGCGGCGGCGAATTCGGGATCAAGACCGTCTATACTTCGATCCTGCTGCCGCTGTTCATCGGCCTGTTTGAGATTCTGCTCCCGAATTACAAATCGCTCACCGGCGATATGACGCTGGATGTGGTCTGCTACATTTTCACCGTCAGCATCGGTCTTGCCATTCTGTTCACCAGAAATGCTTCCTCCGGCGGGCTGGATATCGTCGCAAAGGTCCTGAACAAGTATCTCAATATCGAACTCGGGAAGGCCATGTCCGCGGCAGGCATGTGCATCGCACTTTCCTCCGCCTTCTTCTATGACAGTAAAACGGTCGTGCTGAGCGTTCTGGGCACTTATCTGAACGGCATTGTTCTGGATCACTTCATTTTCGACCAGAGCGTCAAACGCAGGGTGTGCATCGTTTCCGAGAAAAGCGAGGAGATCCGGAATTTCATTCTGAAGGAGCTGCACTCCGGCGCTTCGATCTATCAGTGCATCGGTGCGCTGCATATGAAGCCGCAGAACGAGATCATCACCATCGTTTCCAAGTCGGAATATCAGAAGCTCATGGCATATATCCAGAAAAATCATCCAACAGCGTTTGTCACTGTGTATAAAGTGAATGACATGCGGTACATTCCCAAATCGCCGACCTACGGCAATGATGCCAATTGATTCAAGGGGACAGGTTCCGCGGGTTAC
>DFKM01000148.1:0-200 GCA_002373555.1 Lachnospiraceae bacterium UBA3645 | reverse complement strand
GTAACCCGCGGAACCTGTCCCCTTGGGTCATACCTGCACCGCAGTGACGCAGGCTGTATTTACAATATCTTCCACCGAGCATCCCCGGGAAAGATCATTGCACGGTTTTGCCAGTCCCTGCAGGACCGCAATTGCCTCCGCGCCCGCCAGGCGCTGGGCGATTTTATAGCCGATATTGCCCGCCTGCAGATCCGGGAAGA
>DFKM01000044.1:20490-21766 GCA_002373555.1 Lachnospiraceae bacterium UBA3645 | reverse complement strand
ATTGGTGCCTGTCCCCATGGGTTATCGCAGGTCAGTATTATTTTCCGAATCCGCAGTTCGGCCACACGCATGTCTCGCAGTTCAGACATAAGCCGCCCATGCCGAGCTTATACAGATCTTCCTTCTCTACGCGCACATCCGCCAGCACCTTCGGCAGCACCAGATCAAAGATCGTGCGTCTGGCGTACATCACGCAGCCGGGCAGTCCCATGATCGGGATGCCGGCTTTTGTATACGCCAGCAGGAACATCGCGCCCGGCAGTACCGGCGCGCCGTAGGAAATGATCTCCGCACCCGTGTTCTTGATCGCGGTCGGCGTCGTATCATCCGGATCGACGCTCATGCCGCCGGTGCACAGGATCATATCGGCGCCTTTTTCGATATAGCTTTCGATCTCCGCCGTGATCTTCTGCGGATCATCTCCGAGGATCGTCTGCCCGATGACTTCCGTATCATATTCCGCAAGCTTCGCACGGATCGCCGGTCCGAATTTATCCTGGATCCGGCCGGTGAATACTTCGGAACCGGTCGTAACAATGCCGACTTTTTTATGATAATAAGGATGCAGTTCGAACAGCGGCTGATCGCCGGCGGTCTCCTTTGCCTTCTCCATTTTTTCCTTTTCAATGACGAGCGGGATCACGCGCATACCTGCCAGCTTGTCGCCCTTCTTCACCGGGAAATTGCCATGGCGGGTCGCGATCATCATTTCCCCGAGGGAGTTGACGGCGATCAGGCGCTCCTCGTCGATCGTGAACAGGCCGTCGCATTCGGCGATCAGTTCGATCTTGCCTTCCTTCGGCTCGGTCGCGCGCATGTGCGCATTGATGCTGATGTCGCGCAGAACAGCGGCTGCTTCATCCTCATGCAGCATGCTCTCATCCTTCTCCCAGACATACAGATGCTCCTTGCCGATCGACAGCAGGATCGGAATATCCTCCTCCTGTACGATATGGCCTTTTCTGAAAACGGCATCCTTCGTGACGCCCGGAATGATCTGGGTAAGATCATGACAGAGTACATGGCCGACAGCATCCGTTGTATTGATCAGTTTCATGGCTTCCTCCTCGGAGCGATATTCTTGCGAAAAACTAACGCTATTTTATCACATATTTCGGTCAAGTCAAGGGACAGGCGCCGGGCCTTCCGCAGGACAAAAAGGACAGAGAGCGCAGCTCCCTGTCCCTGCCGTCAGCCTTTGATCAGGCTTTCCAATGTTTCAAACAGCGCTTCCGGTTCCACCGGCTTGCTGAGGTGGGCGTTCAGGCCCGCCTGC
>DFKM01000044.1:19897-20437 GCA_002373555.1 Lachnospiraceae bacterium UBA3645 | reverse complement strand
GGCCCGCCTGCATGCTCCGCTGTACGTCTTCATCAAATGCATTTGCGGTCAGCGCGATAATCGGTACGGACTTCGCATCCGGCCGGTCAAGCGCACGGACCCTGCGCGTTGCCTCCAGGCCGTCCATCACCGGCATGCGCATATCCATCAGTACCGCATCATACGATCCGGGCGCTGATGCAGCGAACAGCTCGACTGCCTCTGCACCGTTCTCCGCAAGATCCACCTTCATCTCCCGCATCGACAGGATCATCATGATGATCTCAGCATTGACCGCCACATCCTCTGCCAGCAGCACGCGCCGTCCGGTCAGATCCGCCGTCTCACGCACCAGCCGGGCATTCTTCCGTTTGAACGCTTCCCGGAATTCATCCAGCACCGTGCCCGCGAACAGCGGTTTCGCGACGAAGGTATCCACACCGGCTTCCGTTGCTTCCTCCGCCACATCATCCCAGCTGTAGGAGGTCAGGATGATCACCGGCGTCTCTCCTCCCACGGCTTGCCGGATCCGTCTTGTCGTCTCCACGCCGTCCATCTCCG
>DFKM01000044.1:18939-19829 GCA_002373555.1 Lachnospiraceae bacterium UBA3645 | reverse complement strand
ATCTTCCAGTCCACCAGGATCAGATCGTAGGGATCTCTTCTGGCATGCCGGACTTTCACCATCTCGACGCCTTCCTCGCCAGTGAGCGCCTTTTCACAGGAAATGCCGACCTGGCCGAGAATGATCTGGGCATGTTCGCAGGCGATCGGATCGTCATCGATCACCAGCACGCACATCTCATGCGGATGCGGCATGCCTTCTTCATGTTCGGGCGCAATGTATCCGGCGGTGCCGAGCGTGATCGTGACATCGAACACGGTTCCTCTGCCCTTCTCGCTTTCGACCTCAATATGGCCGTTCATCAGTTCCACGATGCTCTTCGTGATCGGCATGCCGAGCCCGGTGCTTCCGTACCTGCTGGTATTGGAAGAATCCTCCTGCGAGAACGGATCGAACAGCTTCGGCAGGTACTCTTTGCTCATGCCGATACCGGTATCGCTGATCTGAAAATGCAGCGTCGCCTTGTCATCGAACCGCGCCGTCTCCTCCACGGTAAACCGGACGCTGCCGCCTTCCGGCGTGAATTTCACGGCATTTCCGAGGATATTGATCATGACCTGACGGAGCTTCATATCGTCGCCGATATAATAATCCGCGACATTCCCGTCGGTCCGGCATTCGTAGGAAATATTCTTGTCCCGGCACTGCCCGCTGATGATGGTATTCACCTGTTCCAGTGCTCTTGCGAAGGAGAATTCTTCGTTCCGGATCACCATGCGGCCGGATTCGATCCGCGACATATCCAGGATATCGTTGATGATGCCGAGCAGATGATGGGCGGATGCGCCGATCTTTTCCAGATGTTCCCTGGTGGTATCCGAAATCGTCTCGTCAGCCAGCGCGATCTTGTCCAGTCCGATGATGGCGTTCATCGGCGTCCGGATCTCATG
>DFKM01000044.1:0-18884 GCA_002373555.1 Lachnospiraceae bacterium UBA3645 | reverse complement strand
CATGGCTCATGTTGGAGAGGAAGATCGTCTTCGCCTTGTTCGCATCCTCCGCCGCCGCCAGCGCTTCCGCAAGCGCGTGGTTCTGTGCCATGGATTCCCGCATCTCTTCATCGATCACGGTAAATCCGAGGCCGATCGCATGGACTTTGTTGTCATCCCTGTACCCGGGGTGCCGCACGCCTGCCATCCGGAGCATTTCATAATATTCGACGCCGTTTCTGCGCGCAAGATACCGGTAAACGATGATCGATTCCGTATCCAGCGCTTTCCGGACATTGACGGGATCGATGAACTTCAGGAAATCCTGCTGATATTCCGCATCCACATACCGTTCGCAGTAATCGATAAATCGCTCATGATACGGGAAATGCACGCCCTCCGGCGTCTGGTTCGGATCCCCCGGATCAGCACGGTAGCAAACAGCATCGTCCGTATCCAGATCGATATGGTAGACGCTGCGGTAATCGGAGGCCATTGCAGTGATCATACTGTCCAGCTCTTTCTGCTGTTCCTCTTTCTGGATCAGCTTCTCCTGCAGTGCCAGCTTCTCTTCCAGTTCCTGCTTCTTGGCGTTCGCTTCCGCTTCCGCCGTCTTAATGCGCGTCATCTCCGTGACATCCACGCACATGCCGAGCAGGCACTTTCTCCCGTTCGTATCCGTAAATTTGGTCTTTGTCGTCTGCAGATTCCGGAAAATGGTGCCGGTCGCGTCCGGAACATCCTCAAAGAAAACATACGCGGAGTCCATGGCGATCGCCTTCTGATCGTCTTCCACGAAATGATCCGCCGTCTCCGGATCGAAGATCTCATGGTCCGTCAGACCGATGACCTCCTCCGGATGCTTCTTGCCGGCGTATTCCGCAAAAGCCTGGTTGCAGGCAAGATACCGTCCGGTCTCGATATCCTTGGAAAAGCTCATGGCGGGCATATTGGTCAGCAGGGATGTAACGGAGCCCATCAGGTCCGCCAGCTTTGCGGCCGACTGCATCTCCTCCATCAGGCGGCGGTTCTCCTGCTCAGACTTCCGCAGGTTTTCCAGCGCCTCCTGCGTCTCCATCCTTCTGCGGTAGCTGTTCTCTACATCCTTAAAGCCCATCGCGACGCCGGTCCGGCCGCCGGGCATGTTCACTTTTCCGAAATCCACCCGGTAATGTCTGGGACCGGATTCAAGCGCGCGGATAAAATAGATCGAGAACTGATCGCTGGTCTTAAACTGCTCCAGGATAAACGGAAGGCCGATCTGCTCCTGCATCCGCTCCTTGTCTTCCTCCGCCACCATCGTATCCACATACTGGGTTTTGGTATCCGTATATTTCGCGTGGCTCAGCGCGTTGCGAATGGCTTCACTGTGCGCCTCATCCATGTCTGTATGATAAAGCGAACAGCTTTCCGTGACGACATCGTTGATCAGCCAGACGGTATTGTAGGTGTTGGTCAGCGTCGCGATGACGGCATCCCGCACAGCCGCATCCTTCTCCCGCAGCTCCCGTTTCTCCGTAATATCGGAAATAAACACCGTATAGACGCCGCCGTAAGCTCTGGTTCTGGTAAAATGCCCATGGTCTTCCACGAAACGGACGGCGCCGTCACGCCGGATGATGCGGTATTCCACATGATCCGTCTCCCCGTTATTGTTTTCGATCTGCTGCTGAATGATCTTCGTTACTTCCGCATAATCATCGGGGCAGACCATCCCCCGAAAGGTAAAGCCGGTCAGCTCCGTAAATTCTTCCCGGTCTCTGCAGCCGAATATGTCAAACACTGCCTGATTTGCGTAGATCAGTTCTTCCGGTTCTTCCGCTCTGTACAGGAAAAACCCGCCGGGCATATGACTCCCGATCTCATCAATGATCAACAGCGTCTGTTCATTCAGTTCAAATCGTTTTTCAGCCATGACCCGCGGCCTCCCGATGATTTTTATGCATTCTTTATGTGAGTATAACTGCGGCGATGATAATATGCAAACATTTCTTTCTCCTGCGACGGAAAAAACACAGCCGTTCCCGGGCAGTAGGCGCGCCGGATACGGCTGTATTATTCATTGCAGTGCGATTCGAAGCGCCGTAAAGAACCACGGCGCGTATTTGTCCGGATGAGCTTCGATATCCCGCTTCAGCCATTCCACCTCCACGGACTTCATTTCCTGTGCTTCCTCCGGATCCGGCGTAAACGGTCCGTCATATTCCCCGACAAACACATGGTCATATTCATATTCCGCAAGGCCGTCCGCGAACGGCGCGTAATAGATAAACGAGCCCGCTTCCGTGACCGGACATTCGATGCCCGCTTCCTCCGCAAGCCGCCGGCGCACGGCTTCCGATAACGTCTCTCCGGTGCGGGGATGGGAGCAGCAGGTGTTCGCCCACTTGCCGCCGGAATGGTACTTATCATCCGCCCGTTTCTGAATGATCACGCTGTCACGGCCGCTGCTGAAAATGAAGACCGAAAAGGCGCGGTGGAGAAGATGCTTCTGATGTACCTCGAGCTTTCCCATACTGCCGGTCTCGTGATCGTCATAATCTACCAGGATCAGTCTGTCTTCCATAACACCCCTCCTATATTGCTCTCTTCTCTTTCCACTTTCCGCTCTTAAATCGGTAGATGAACGCGCAGGATCTCGCCGTCCAGTCGGAGATCATCGCCATCCACACGCCGATGATCTGGAAATTCAGGATGATGCCGAACAGGATCGCCGCGCCCACCCGGAAAATGAACATCGACACCATACCGACTTTCATTGTATAAGCGGCATCGCCTGTCGCCCGCAGCCCGTTCGCCAGATTGAACGAAGTCGGGTGGATGAAGCAGGCACAGACATTGTGGATCGTCACCAGAATATACGCATATCGGACCGCTTCCCCGGAAAGATCATACAGTCCCAGGATCTGGTTCAGGAAGATCTGCATGATGATCGTGAGGGCGATATTGCCCAGATAGGAGATCTTCAGGATCCGCTTCATATAATATTTCGCCTGTTCATACTCGCCCGCGCCGACACACTGCCCGATGACGGTCACGCAGGCGAGGTTGTTCCCGCTGCAGACCATGATCGCGATCGTGCCGACGGAAAGCGCCGCGCTGCTGGCCGCGATCTGGTGCGTACCGAACAGCGAAACGATACTGGTGACCAGGATCCTGCCGAGCGCGAACAGGCCGTTCTCGATACTGTTCGGGATGGCGATGTGCAGCACACGCCGGACATGCTCTTTATCCACCCGGAAAATCGAGGAGAACGACACCCGGATCTGCTGTCCTTTCATGAACAGCATGCCCGTCATCAGGAAGCAGGCAGCCATTCTGGAAAGAAGCGTCGGCACCGCAACGCCGTCCACGCCGGCATGCAGAATGAAGATACCGATCGCGTTTCCGACGACATTAATGATATTCATGATGATCGAAACGATCATCGTATGCGTGGTCTTTTTCATGGAACGGAACAGCGCTGCGGAAGCATTGTACAGTCCCAGGAACGGATAGGAAAATGCGGTAATGAAGATATAACGAACCGCCGCCGCGCGCACGTCCGCTTCAATATTGGGATAGAACAGATTGATGATCTGCACGCGCAGCACGAGCGAGAAGATCATTAGGAGCGTCGATCCGACCGCGGCGATCAGCATCAGCTGACCGGCGGATTCATTCGCCTGTTTCTGATCCCGGTGCCCGATATACTGGGAGACCACAACTGCACCGCCGGTTCCCAGCGCCGCCAGCAGCGTGCTCACCAGGAAGGTATACATATCGACCAGCGAGACGCCCGACATGGCCGCTTCGCCCGCATAAGATACCATCATGGTGTCGGCCACGCCGACAAAGAAGGCCAGCGCCTGCTCGATCACGAGCGGTACGATCAGTTTATAGAGATCCTGATCGGAAAACATGCGTTTCCCGACTGCTGCTTCATTCATTCCGTTCCTCCGATGCTGTTTCTCAGCTTCCTGTCAGCTGAATTAAAGCATTTCCTTTCCCCCAATGCTGTTTCTCAGCTTCCCGCCAGCTGTTTTGAGGCATTTTCTTATCCGATTGGTGCAAGTATATTCGATATAGAATTATTATGGTCTCAAATGTGCTTCATGAGCTTCTACGGACTTTTTATGGTCCTGCTCTTTTTCCGTAAGAGCTAAAAAACCGGCAATTATTCATGAAAAATGGACCTAATTGGAAACTGACATGCCATTCATGCACAGACCAAAGACCATAAACTTGCTTTGTGTACTTCTCTGTGCACAACTTCAGACCATAAATTCATTTTCAAGTGTCTTTGTGCACAGCCCAAGACCTTAATTTCATTTTCAAGTTTCTCTGCGCACAGCCCAAGACCTTAATTTCATTTTCAGGTGTTTTTGTGCACAGCCCAAGACCTTAATTTCATTTTCAAGTGTCTTTGTGCACAGCCCAAGACCTTAATTTCATTTTCAAGTGTCTTTGTGCACAGCCTAAGACTTTAAACTTGCTCTGCACACTTCTCTATGCACGCCCGCAGACTTTTCTCTCCCGCTGCATCTTTCAATATATTGACAGCAAAAGAAATCTTATCTTCCATACATCCGTGTGGTATACTAATGCTATCCTAACACACGGAGCGCTCCATCATGCTTTACATTATCTACAATCCAAACTCCGGCCACGGTGCCGAAAGCGCCGCCGAACTGAAATCGCTTCTTTCTGCTTCCGGAACGCCGTACAGCATCCTGCATGCGGATACCCCGGCAGATCTGTCCGGTCTGACAGCGGATGATTCCGTCATCCTCATCGGCGGGGACGGCAGCATCAACCGTTTCGTCAATATGATCCCGAAGGATTTCCCGGCGCCCATCCTCCTGATGCCCTCCGGCTCCGGCAACGATTTTGCCCGGGGGACCGGCATCCGGAAAGGCGCGGAATACGTCCTGTCAGCATACGGACCCGGCAGTTCCGTAAGACGCCTCGATACCGGCATCGCACAGCCCGCAGGATACGCCCCGAAGAAATTCACGGTCAGCTGCGGCATCGGCTATGACGCCGCCGTCTGTCACATGATCAATGCCGGCCGTCTCAAAAAGCGCCTGAGCCCGTATGGCCTCGGCACCATCGCTTATATCCTGAACGGGATCAAAGGCATCTTTACGTACAAAAGAGCCAACGCATGGCTGACTCTTCCCGATCAAAGAATACGTCTTAAGAATCTTGCATTTCTTTCCTGTCACTGCCTGCCGTACGAGGGCGGCGGATTTGCATTCGCGCCGGATGCGGATCCCTGCGACGGAAAGATCGATATCACCGCCGTGACCGCTGCGAACAGATTCCTTTTCTTCCTGACGCTGGCGGCCAGCCTCTTCAAACTGCATGTGAAGCTGCCCTGGGTGCACACTTACCGCTGCCGTGCGGCAAAGATCACGGTGGATACAGCGCTCGCCTTCCACACGGACGGCGAGGTCACACGGAACGTGACCTCCTTCAAAGTCAAAGCGATTCCCGGTTTTCTTCCTGTACGTTTCGCACCTGGGAAGGATTGACTTTCTCATTCACAAGATAGATGAACAGGAGCACCGCTGCGCAGCAGATGCCGGTCGTAAGCATCAGAGCGATCTCATTTTCCTGCGAAAAGATCCGGTCGAGCAGCGGTGTTTCCGAGCCGACCACGGACACGATATTCGCGAAGCAGTGCAGCGCGACCGGCGCGGCAAGATTGTGGAACTTTTCATACACATAACCCAGCAGCAGGCCGATCAGAAGCGCATAGATCACCTGCAGCGTATTGCCGTGATAGAAGCCGAAGAAGACGGCGGAAAGCACGATCGCATGCCCGGGCTTCAGATATTCCCTGAGCCGGTTCTGGATGAGGCCGCGGAAAAGCAGTTCCTCGACGATCGGCATGACGATCCCGGTCACCAGGATCTCCAGGAAATACTGTCCCTGATACAGACTGTTCCCGACCTGCTCCAGTTCGGGGGCCAGCAGAGTCGTCAGCCGGCTGATCATCAGCAGACCGTTGATGGCCAGGCAGGCCGCTGCGCCGAGAAGTCCGCAGAGGATGTAAAACGGTGCCGGCACAGCCTCATAATGGGCAGGCGCTGCAACCGCTTTCCTGTCCGAACGGATGAGCAGTACAAAGATCGGGATCACGATGACTGCCGCGCCAAGCGACATCGGCAGGGAATAGCTTCCGACCGCCTGGTAGGTGCGTTCGATCAGCACATAGACATCCGGATTCACGCCCGTGCGTTCCATGTCAAGGAACGACACCGTCATCCCGATGATGCCGCCGCAGACATAGATCACATAATAAACTGCGAAATAAATCAGTATCGGATAAAGAAGCCGCCATGCGCGGCGGCCGTAATCGTTAGCGTTCATAGATAAAACCCCCGCCCTATAATCTAGCACCAAAAGGCTGATTTGGCAAGGCGGGGGTATTTCTTATAACGCGGGAAAATATGCCGGCAGCAGCATCGCCGGCGTGCAGCTCCATGCGTGACAATAGCTGTTGACTGCCTTTCCTTTATACGGAGAAGCGTCCGGATCATCCTGTACCCAGATCTCCGGACAGGTATCCGCGCCCGCAGCGGCCATGCTGCCCCAATAGCTTCGGATATGTGCGAGTGCCGCTTCCCTCATCCCACAGGAAAGAAGCGCCATCACATAATAATGATGCATATACGGCGTCATCATCGCACATTCCCTCTCGAATGCTTCTCTGCGCGCCAGAAGCGCCGCGGCCTCCGTACCGGACACAACGCCTGCCAGCACCATCCACACCTGCAGGGCAAGCGCAGCCTGTCCGTCATCCGTGAAGCATTTCCTCTCCGGATCATAGTACGTCCGCAGCGCCGCCTGCTTCAGTATTTCGATCTTTTTCCGCAGCAATGATTCTCTTTCCAGATCGCCGGTTTCCGCCGCCAGCGCCGCGGCATACCGCATACAGTAGATCAACACTGCCAGGGCAGCGGCTTCCTTCTTCAGGCCTTCCGCCCAATCGATGAACACATGCGGAGTCAGTTCCGTACAGACAGTCCCGTCCTCCCGGAGAAAGGCAGCGGCGAGATCGATCTGCAGCTGCGCAGTCTCATACAGATCCTCCAATGCTTCCCGGTCACCGGTCTCCTTCCAGTATTCATACAAAGCCGGTACAAAAAGCAGCATATAATCGAACATACATGTGTCGTCCGCTTCCGGGACCGGCTCATGAAAGACGCAGGCTGACAGCTTCCCGTCCGGCTGCCGGCTCCCGGCAAACAGATAGAGGCAGCGTTTTACCAGATCGTTATTCCGGAATGCCGCGTAATTTGCCAGTGCCTGCAGACGCAGATCCCCCATCCACAGGCGCCGGTCTCTCTTCGGGCCGTCCTCGAACACATCCTGCATACAGCCGCGGAGCGTTCGCAGGCAGATCCGGTAGATCTCCCGCAGCTGCGGATCCGCCGGGGCATACGCAGGCAGCCGGCCATCCTCTGCAGAAGTGATGCTGTCACATTCCACCTCTTCGATCACCAGATCATACTTCTTCGAAACCGCTTCGACGCTGACTGCAACATACCGGAACGCGTATCGTCTCTTCAGGACCTCTGTTCCCGGGATCAGATCGACATGCACAGTTTCCTCCTGGATCCAGCTTTTTGAGATCCACCCGTTATATCCTGCAGTGTCCTCCATAAGCTCTTCCTGCCGTTCGGCAAACCGGAGCTTTATCAGCGCCGGCGCGTCCGGATGACTGCCCGTGCTGCCGAACCGGATCTTTATATGACCGACATGATGGTTGCCAAAATCGAAACAGAGCCCCTCTCCGGCTTTCAGCGGGATTGCCGGGGAGCCGGCCGGCAATACGGCGTCCGGATCCGGACATCCGTTTTCCGTCAGCCGGAAGATCCTGCACGGTCTTACGGTCTCATGAAAAAGCACAGGTTTCAGAGCCTGCGCTTTCCGTAACAGAGATGCATCGTTTTTCGGTATGAATTTCTGATCTATCAATTCCAATCTCCTTCATCAAAGCAGCGGGAAGGTCATGCGACATTCGCAAACAACTTCCGGAAGTACAGGCCGTTCAGATAAGCCGGCCCCGCGATCCCAAGCAGGAATACAATAAACAGCAGCCGGAAAGACAGCATTACCAGAAACACCGGTGCGATCGTCAGCGCCCCGACAGCCAGCGACATCAGCGGATGGATCAGGCAGAACAGGACGCCGTTCTTCACGGTATTCCGCAGCGTATTCTCGAACCATCCCGCTGTCACCAGACAGAACAGGGTGAACAGGATCACCAAAGCCAGAAGCACGAGCAGGATACCGCGGTATACTGCAGCCGCTTGGACTGTATATCCGGCAAAGAGCCTGAGATCCAGCCAGATCAGGCCGGCGCAGACAAGACCGGCGATACCGATCACGGAAGATTTTTGGAGATTATCACGGAACGCGCTGAAGTACATCCTGCCGAGACTGCCTTCCTCCCCCTGCTGTATCTTCAGCACACAATAATAAAGGGCACTGACGGCAGCCCCGAAGGTGACCACGGGAATGCTGCACAGGATCGTCAGAAGATTCAGCAGGATCAGGTCCCCGACGCGGCCGAGGATCAAAGACAGTTTCCCTTCCTGTGAAAATATTCCGCTCATCTGCTTTCCTCCGTTTCGTTTGTCATCAGATAGTTTAAATAGTCCCGCACTGCTTCCTTGTGCGGTGCCGCGGAAAGGATCCCCAGCACACCGCCGCATTCCGGATATGCACCCCATGATGCCAGCCGCGGCAGGCAGGATGTACTGATCCCGACTGCGTTTCCGCCGCTGTCCCGATACAGGTACGCTTCCGGCACTCCCTGACAGCACTCTCCCGGATCCAGGAAGATCCCGCTGTCCGCGAACCGCGCGAAATCATCTTCGGCAAGCACCAGGATATCCAGCGTACCGTCGCCGATCTCAGTATAGATCCTGGCCAGGCTGCCTGTCGCAAAATCAGATGCATCCTCCGCCGAGAGCATCAGATCCGTAAGGATCACTGCCTCCTGCCGCTTCGGATCCGCCTCCGCAGCTTCCAGATACTTCTGTCCCAGTTCCTCTCCGGCCTGTTCCATATGGCTGTCACAGTAAATGACTGACAGGATCGTTTCCTTCGCGAGAATCTTAGCTGTAATAAAGTGAACGGCCAGGACCGAGAAAACGATCAGCAGCAGCGCCGGGATCCAGTAGTACATCCAGAAATAATACCATCGGTCCCGCAGGCTGCCCGCTTTCCATTTCCCGTTCATGACCGTTCCTCCCCCCCGTCTTATGTACGAATCTCCGCCATGGGCGGATATATCGTCATCCTTTTACCGCGCCTGCCGCGATACCGTTGATGAACTGCTTCTGCAGGATCATGAAGATCGCGATCAGCGGCAGCGCACACAGTACGCACGCCGCGAACAGGATATTCCACTGGGCCGGATTCTCCTTGTCACCCAGGAACTGCAGCATGCCCACCGGCAGCGAATACTGGTTCTGTCTGGAGATGAATACCATCGGATAGAAGTAATCGTTCCAGATCCACATGCCCTGCGTGATGATGACCGATACCGTAGCCGGCTTCAGCAGCGGGAATACCACTGCCGAGAACCGCTTCCACAAAGAAGCGCCGTCGATATAGGCAGCTTCCTCGACCTCCACCGGCACGCCCTTCATGAACCCCGAGAACAGGAATACGGAGAACGGCAGGGAACAGGTGATGAACATCAGCACCGGCGTGAAACGCGTATTCGGAATGCCCAGTCTGTGGAAGGTCTGCGCGATCGGCACGATGACCATCTGCGAAGGGATGATCAGTCCCGAAATGAAGAAGTAGTACAGGAACCTTGCCATGCGGGATTTGATGCGCCCGATGGGATAGGCAGCCATGGTCGCGAGCACGACGATGCAGAATACCGCAAGTCCGGTCGTCATCAGCGAATTCAGGAGTTCCATCGGATAGTTCATCTGCGAGAAAGCCCGCACATAGCTGGCGCCGCTGAACTCAATGAACAGCATCAGCGGTGAATTCTGATTCTCCGGTCTCCGGAGGGAACTGGAGAATACGATGACCAGCGGCGCGATGACAATGATACAGAAAGCCGTGATCAGTACATAAAGCAGCACGATCTTCCAAGTCACTTTGGCGTAGGTGACTGCCTCTTTTTCTTTTTTCTTTCCGGGCAATGCCATTACAGCTCCACCTCCCTCTTATTCATGATGATCAGCATAACGATCGTAATCGCGATGATCACGAAGAAGGAAACCACCGAGAAGGCGCTGGCGCGGCCCATCTTCTGATCCGTAAACGCGATCTCATAGATCTGGAACATCAGCGTCTTGGTCGATTTTCCGGGGCCGCCGTTCGTCATGATGAATGCGTAGTCGAACGCTTTCAGGCCGTTGATGACCGACAGGATGATGTTGATGGTGATGGTCGACGCGATCATCGGGAGCTTGACGAACTTCGTGAGCTGCCATTCATTGCAGCCGTCGATCCGTCCCGCTTCCAGGACGCTTTCATCTACGGTCTGCAGTCCGGCGAGATAGATGATCATCGTAGAGCCGAAGCCCTTCCAGACTTCCACGATCGCGATGGCGAACAGCGCGATGCGGTAATTGCCCAGCGGGTTGAAGGCTGCGCCGTTGCCCCCGAACAGAGTGACCAGATTTGCGATCATACCGGATGTGGGCATATATACATAGGACCAGATAAATCCGACGACGATTGCGGAGAACAGCGCCGGGAAATAGGACGCGGTCCGGAAGAATCCCTTCATACGGATCTTCGTATTCAGTGCGATCGCGACCGCAAGGCCGATCAGGTTGCTTAAGACCACCGTCACACAGGCATAAAGCAGCGTATTGCGGATGGAATTGACAAGCGTTCCGTTTTCAAAGATCTTCTGATAGTTCTTCAGGCCGACGAAATCGAAATCATAATTGATCCCGTTAAAGTTCGTGATACTGTAGTAGAAAAGCTGCAGCACCGGATAGATCCAGAGAACCAGGAAGAAAGCAAGTGCCGGTATCAGAAAAACATACATGCGGTTCCGGAATACCAGGGAAGTATTCCCGCCGTTTTTTGTTTTTTTAGGTTTCAACGTTCTCTCCTCTCCGTAAAAGCCGGCATACACCGAAGTGATATGCCGGCCTCATGTCCCTGCTTATTCGTCCAGCAGATCCTCAAATTTATCCTGCATTCCCTGTGTGATATCCTCGACAGTCGTTCCCTGTCCGCCGATCATCTCGGAGAACAGCTCTTCCATCGTGGATTCGGTGCCGGCCGGCCATGCCTGGTTGCACCAGTGGAAAGCCTTGCCTTCGTTCATCAGATCGATGAAGGGCTGGTAGAGCTCGATATTGGGGATGGAATCCATGCCGCTGCCGTATACGGGGATGATGCGTCCGGTCGCAAGCTGTGCGTCCCAGATCTCATTGTCGCCGTTGTACCAGTAATCGATCAGCTCTTTGCACTCATCGATGTACTTGGATCCGGAATAGATGCTGTAGCCGGCTGCCAGGCAGGTAGCGGTATACTGATCGCCGGATTCGGACGGGATCGGGAAATAGCCTCTTTCAAATGCGCCGCCTGCGCCTTCCGCGTTCAGGGCGGTCGCGTTGAAGGAACCGTCGAATGTCATGGCTGCCTTGCCGTCGATGAAATCCTGGATGGACTGGGAAGCGCCGTATCCGAGAGACTGGCTGGCATCGATATAGCCCTCATCGTAGAGCTGCTTGTACATGGTCAGGACCTTGTCCCAGGTACCTTCGTCCGTGAAATGCGTCTCACCGGAGCGGAGCTGCATATCATAATCGGGATTCTGAGAATAGATCTCGTTCGCTGCAATCTGATACAGACCGAACTGGAGCACATACTGGTCCTTGTCACCCATGACGATGGGCTGATGTCCGGCTTCTTTCAGTTTCTTGCAGTCGTCCAGGAACTCTGCCCATGTGGCAGGTACGGACTCGATGCCGACTTCCTTGAACATATCCTTGTTGTAATAGGTTCCCAGGATCGATACGCTGCGGGTCGCGGTCACGACATTGCCGTCGTAGGTGACAGCCGCGGGATTCGCCAGATTGGCAAGGAAATCGCAGTCGTTCAGCGGTGCGAGATATCCGGCCTCAGCCAGCGCGTAGCAGCTGTTGGAACCGGCATACATCGGCTGGGTCAGGATGATGTCCGGGCACTCGCCGGAAGCAAGCTTCGTCTTCAGGGAAGTGTAGTAGTTGTCATCCGGAAGCTTTGTGACTTCAAGGGTAACATTCGGCCATTTTGCCTTGACGAGCTCGGGGAGCTGCTCGGTCTCGAAATCGTTGCCCTGGGCAACACCGGAGACCATCATGGTCAGGGTGATGTCACCGGCATTCTCGATCGCCTCGTGATTGTAGCCTTCTCCCTCCGGAACGGCTGCGATCGTTTCTTCCGCAGCTTCTCCCTCTTCCGCTTCCTCCTGCGCTTCCGCTGCGGCAGCTTCGGTCTCGGCGGCTTCCGTCTCCGCGCTCTGGCTGCTTCCGCATCCGGCGACAGTCATTGCCGCCATGGAGCAGGCCAGGAGCAGTGCAAGAATCTTCTTCATCTTCATAAGTTCCTTCCTTTCTGCGTTGCACGCATCATTGAGATAACTCTATCATAGCCAAACGGAAGTATACTTTTGTCTGGTCTTGTGGTATACTTTTGTTGGAAATTCTACGACACATCCATTTTCCGCCGGCCGTCCTGACACGGCTCCATCCTTCAGGAGGATCCTCATCATGAAGCTGCGCCATAAGGTATTTCTGATCTATGCTTTTCTGGCGGTCATTCCCATGATCGCCATCACCAATTTTTCGTATCTGCGCTACCGGCAGGCTACCTACCAGCGGATGACCGACTTTTCCGACACCCTGGCCGAGAATGCCCGGACGCAGATCAACGACAATCTCCGCTCCCTGCGCAGGGCGCTCGATTTCCTGACCTTCTATTCCGATGAGAACGAGGAGTCCATGATCGAGACCATGCGTTCCTTCGCGGAGCGGCCCGGTGAGTATACTTCCTATGAGATTCTGCAGGCCCAGAAATACTGCGATCCCGTATTTCAGAATCTGATGTACACCAATGCCATGATCCGCGGCATCTATCTGATCCTTCCGGACGGACTGATCATCGGAAACGCCAATGAAATCTACAGCCGCATCAACCATCTTCATAACTGCTGTGAAGACCAGTGGTATGAAAAGACGGTTGCGCTCTCCGGCAGTCCGTATATCAGCACCTTCACGGCGGAAGATATGTTCACGGATGACAAGCCTTCCGTCTATCTGGCGAAAAGCGTCAGCGATATCTATACCCACGAGCTTCTCGGCGTCATCCTGATGGACTGTGACGCCGCCTTCCTGAATCTGGATTCCGCGAACGGTCTGCCCGGTCTGGCGCTGATCTCCGTCATGAACAGCACGACGTCGGAGACCATTTATTCCAACGTCGACAGCCTTCCCGCGGGGCAGATGTTCACGGACAACCTGCACAAGGCGGAGCTGACGATCGCTCCGCTCGTGCTGACCACGAGTTTTCATTATGACACACTCTACCGGGAATTCAATCCTTCCGGTATGCTGATCCTGCTGATCGCGCTCGTCTGCATCGCCATTGAACTCATCCTCTGCTTCTTCGTGACGCGCGGTATGATCCGTCCGGTGGAATCGCTCAGCTGGTCGATGTCCCGGCAGAAGAAAAACGGGCTGAAATTCATCAGCCCTTACATGAAGCGGACCGACGAGATCGGTACGCTGTACAATGAATACGCACGGATGCTGGAGGAATTAAATGACTCCATCCACAAAAACTACCGCAGCAAGCTGATCCTGCTGGATGCGCAGATGAAATCCCTGGAGGCCAGGATCAACTCCCATTTTCTGTTCAATACACTGGAATCCATCAACAGCATGGCCGAGATCGCGGAGGAGAAGGACATCGCGGATATGTCTCTCGCGCTCGGCAATATGTTCCGCTACGCGATCAAGACGAAAAGCGAACTGGTCACGCTGGCCGACGAGCTGAAGCATACGATGGACTACGTGTCGATCCAGCAGATCCGTTTTGGCGGCCGATTTCGTCTGGTGACGGATATCCCGCAGGATCTGATGCAGGAAGAAGTGCTGAAGCTGATCCTGCAGCCGCTGGTCGAAAATGCGCTGTATCACGGGCTGAACTACTGCGCTGCCGGCGATACGATCAGCGTGACGGCCCGCCGGTCCTCCGACACGCTCCTTCTCACCGTCTCCGACAACGGGCAGGGCATGGCGCCGGAGACACTGGCCCGTGTCCGGAACGATCTCGCGCGGGAAGCGAGCTTCACGGAACTCGGCCACCGGAGCAACCAGAGCATCGGCCTGACCAATATTCATACACGCATCGAGCTGTATTACGGCAGCGGATACGGTCTGGCTGTCGAGAGTACAGAGGGAAACGGCACTGTCATCACGATCCGGTTGCCCCTGATCCGGGCCGCGGCGCATACGGAGGTGCACTGATATGACGACCTATATCCTGATCGACGATGAAGAGATCATCCGGCGCGGCACGAAGAAGAAACTGGAGCCGCTTTCCGATACCATCGAATGCATCGGGGAAGCGGACAACGGACAGACCGGGATCGATCTGATCCGGGAAAAGAAGCCTGATTTTGTGATCCTGGACATGCAGATGCCCGTCATGGACGGTATGGAGCTGCTGCCGTATCTTGCGGAACACTATCCGGGGATGCCCCTGCTCGTGATCAGCGGCTACCGGGATTTTGATTATATCAAACAGGCGATCTCCGCCAATGCCGTGGAATACCTACTGAAACCCTTCAGTGCGGAGATGATCCAGAACTGCGTCAGGGATATCCTGCAGCGCCTTTCAGAGCGCGAGCAGATCGATTACAAGCTGCGCGAGTCCGAAGAGGAGAAAGAGGAAGCGAATACCCGCTACGATATGATGCTTCTGCAGAACATCATCCTGGGATATCACGTCGGCGAGCCCAGCTTTACCTCCCAGAAGCTGAAATCGCTGGAAGGCAGTCATGAGCTTGTGCTGCTGACCATACAGTGCCAGCTGCAGCGGGCGGAAGAAGAGATCACCGGGTGGCTCGCGGAGAACGGATTCGCGGATCTCGCGCTGTATCTGCCGGCTGCGGAGGGCTCCGGCATGGGATTTCTGATCCTGTTCCTGCCGCGCATCGAAAAAACGCGCATGCAGTCACTGCTTGCACAGGCTGTCAGCGCGATGACGAACGGACTCGGTCTCGGAGATACGCCGATCACGCTCGGCGTCAGCAGACGGCACGCCTCCGTGAGCAGCCTGCGGGAGGCTTATCTCGAGACGGTGGCGGCGCTGGACGGGCAGTCGGCAGCCTATGAGGGATCTGCGGTCTATTATTATGAAGGGGAGCTATCGCCGCGGCAGCTGGAATGGGAACATACCGATGAACTCCTCTTCCGGATCGAGGCAGGCATGGCGGAGGAAGTGACTTTGCTGACGAAGAAACTGTTTTCCTTCTACAGGACAGTCGCGGACTGCCGGTTAGTCGATGTCAAATACCATTGCCACGAGTTGTCCGGTCAGTGCCGGACGATCCTGTCAGAATATCTCGGTGAAACGCAGAGCGCGGGAGGTGTGCAGAATATCGTGCGCCATATCTATTCCCTGGCGGATCTCGAGACATATTATACGAACTTCTTCCGGAATCTCGCGGAGCTTCTGCGGCCCCGGAGTGTCTACGCGGAAGGGGATATCATCGAACGGGTACAGCTCTATATGCAGCGGAATTACCGGAAAGCGCTCACCCAGGATTTCGTCGCCTCGCTCTTCTATATCAACCGCAGTTATCTGAGCACGCTGTTCAAAGCGCGGACCGGCGAAAAATTCGTGGATTATCTGAACGATATCCGGATAGAGCATGCAAAGGAGCTGCTCGGGATGAGCGGCCAGAAAATGTATCAGATCTCCAAAAACGTCGGCTATGACAATGTGAAATACTTTTTCCGCGTATTCAAGAAATCCGTCGGCATGACGCCGGAACAGTACCGGGAGAACTGCAGGGGATAAGGAAGCGGAAACAGACCGGGGGACAGGTTCAAGACCTTTTGGCCGCGAACCTGTCCCCCGGTTTCTCATTTCATTCAGATCTTTTTGACATTATACGGTTCCGCCCCTTTATACGCGTTCGTATGCAGGATCACATTGATGATCCTCTCGGCGGTGTTCCGGATCACTTCCTCCGTCAATTCTCCGGAAGCAGCGGCTTCCCGGATGCTCACTTCGTCCACCGTATCGCCCGGCATGATGATATCGTTGCCGGCGGCAATGCATTTCCAGGGGATGCTTCCTCCTTTATGCATGGTCGTGGTCCAGTCAGTCATGATCACGCCCGCAAAGCCCCATTCATTTCTGGCTGCCTGCGTGCACAGATCATAGCTGTTGGGCGTATGCACGCCGTTGACCAGATTGTAGGATGTCATGATGCACATCGGCTGGGATGTCTTCACCGCGATCTCAAAGCCGCGCAGATAGATCTCCCGCAGCGCCCGCTCGGAAATGATGCTGTCGGACAGCATCCGGTTCTCTTCCTGGTTATTGCAGGCAAAATGCTTGATCGTCGTCCCGGTGCCCGGCATGCTCTGCACGCCGCGGGTGATCGCTGCCGCGATCGTTCCGGATACGAACGGATCCTCTGAGTAATACTCGAAGTTTCTTCCGCAGAGCGGATTCCGATGGATATTCATGCCCGGCGCCAGCCACCAGCCCACATGGAACTCTTCCATCTCCGCGGCGACAGCCTGCCCGACTTCCTCCAGAAGCGCCGTATCAAAGCTCTGCGCCAGCAGGGTACCGACCGGGAACGCGGTGCAGTACTGGTACCATGTTTCCGCGTTCTCCCGCTTGCCGGCGGTTTCTGTCTGGAAGAATCCGCCTTCCAGGCTGGCGAGAAAACCTTCGGGGATCACTTCATCCGTCGCTTTATCCACGTCATAGGAACGGTTCAGCCGCAGTCCCGCGGGACCGTCCGCGAGCACGACCGGTGCAACTTTGTACTTTTTCTTGAGCGCACCGCTGGTCTCCGCAGCAGAGCCGGGAACTTTGATGCCGGCAGCGCCAAGCGCGCCCTGGCCTTTGCTCATTTCTCCGTAAAAGAGCGGCAGCAGTTCATCCACGGATGCCCGGATGGCGATCCTCCTGGCTTCCTGCCGCAGCGAATCCGCGAAACAGGATTTTCTCTCCTCCGGTTCCGGTGCAAAGGGAATCTCCGGAATGCCGTTTTCCGCGGCAAGCTTATGCCACGCTTCCTCCTTCTCTGTAATGGAATCCGGCCGCTGTTTCTCCGGCAGCCATTCCTGAATCGGGCAGATATGCGGAACTTCTTCGATCACGGTATCCGATTCCACGGTCAGAACAGCCGCGAGCTTACAGTCCGCGGAAGAGCCGCCGGTCCATAAGCCGTATTTTCCGGCTTCGATCACCCAGGCAGACTTCTCTTCGTCGAAACTGGCGAACTGCTTCACCGGCACGGCGATCTCCCCGTCAAAGCATTCTCCCGGCTGCAGCAGCGGCGTTTTGACAAAGCCGCCGAGTCTCCTGTACTCCTTGGGAAGGCCGGTCTGCGGGCAGGTGATATACAGCTGGACAACTTCTTTTCCGGCATACCGCGCTCCGGTGTTTTTCACATGAATCTGCAGGACCGCTCCCTGTCCGTCCGCCTTTACTTCGCCTGCACTGATCTCGAAGTCCGTGTAGGAAAGACCATGGCCGAACGAAAACAGCGGCTTGATGCCGAAGCTGTCAAAGTACCGGTAGCCGACATAGATCCCTTCCTGATAATATTCCTTATCCACGTCGCCGGAAACATAGCTGAATGTTTCCGCGTTCGGATAATCCCTGTACTGCCTGGCCCAGGTATCCGTCAGCTTGCCGGACGGCGTCACTTTGCCGAGCAGCACATCCGCCACAGCGTTTCCGCCCTCCTGCCCTGGCTGAGAAATGAAGAGCACCGCTTTGACGGACGGCAGTTCTTCCACGACCGCGGTCACTTCCACCGGACCGCCGGCATTGATCACCAGCACGGTCGGGAGCTGCTGCGCGTCCAGCGCTTTCAGATCCGCGGTCTCTTTCTCCGTCAGATAATAATCACCTGCTTCCGCCAGCCGGTCCGCCGCTTCTCCGGCGACACGGCTTACGACATAGACAGCCGCAGCGGCGCCTTCAGTGTCGTCTTCCGTGATTTCTCTGCCGTCCGGCATCCGGAAGGTCTTCTTCGCGTAATTATTGAAAATGCTCGTGGAATCCGCACCGGTCTTCGTCCCCAGGATGGAATCCCGCCAGGCGATCCGGGCGTCAAGATACCTCTCGTCGAAATCGCACAGCCAGTCTTCCGTCGTCAGATGCACGCCGGCATTTTTCAGACCGTCATGGATCGAAACGGTATTCCGCTGATTGACATCTCCGGAACCGGTCCCGCCTTTGATCGTATGACCGGCGCCGGCGCCCAGAAGGGCGACTGCCGTATCCGGGGACAGAGGAAGAAGACCGTCGTTTTTCAGAAGGACAAAGCCTTCCGCTGCAGCCTTCCGCGCCACAGCTCTGTTCCGCTTCTCACGCGCCGTCTCTTCCGTCTTTTGTGTACCGCTGTGCCTGAACTCATTGATTGCTTTCATTGGAATCTGCTCCCCCCGTACGCGAAACATTTCAAAGGAGCTTCCGGGCGGAAGCTCCTTTCGGTAACAATAGCTTATATTATTTTAGAACTTTCCTGCCTTGGCAGCCTCTTCGATCGAAACCGCTGTGGAGACAGTCATTCCGACCATGGGGTTGTTGCCGGCGCCGATCAGGCCCATCATCTCCACGTGCGCGGGAACGGAGGAAGAACCTGCGAACTGCGCATCGCTGTGCATACGGCCCATGGTATC
>DFKM01000026.1 GCA_002373555.1 Lachnospiraceae bacterium UBA3645 | reverse complement strand
GCTGTGTCGGATTTCAGTTTCCGAACCCCGTTTCTGTACCGGCTGATCAACGAAGCATCCACATGCAGAAGACGGCTGAGATTGACGTTCGAAAGATCCGCCAGATTCGTGGCGGTATCAAGACGCGATCCGAACTGCAGACTGTAAGCCTTCGGAGCGGCATTTGCGGATCTTCGGACACCGGCTGGCTTTTCCGACGGATGTGCCTCTTCGTCCTGAAACAGCCATTCCTTGAGGCTCTTTTTTGCTGCAGCCGGATCTGCATCCTCGGGAATGCCGGTCAATTCCATGAGCTGGCTGAGTCTGCCCCGGGCACGGCAAAATTGGAATATGCCGTCCGTGAACTGGTCGATCGTCCGGCTGCCGGGGGCAGGCGTCCTCCGGCCGCTTCGCATATGACTGATATTGGTCCGGTCGAACCCCGCCGCAGAAGCGATCTCAACATTGTTCGCGCCGATCACAGAAAGAAGTGTATTGAGTCTGTCAGAAAACACTGGCGGTTCCTCCCGCATATATTTGTATTAATCCTAATATACCATAGAATCCTGTAAAAGTGTGACAAATACGAACGGTCATTGACAAAAATAATGTCACACTACAATCAGGAACGAATATTTAATACAATAATCTGGAAGATAATGAAATAACGTGCAAATCTTCTGTAATTATCTCAAGGAGGATGAGGATTATGAAAAAAAGAACCAGATTATTTCTAAGTGTCATAACTGTTCTTGCGCTTTTACTGACCGCCTGCGGCGGCAGTCAGCCGGCGGAAACCCAGGCGCCGGAGACGGAAGCGAAGACGGAGGCTGCCGCACCGGAAACGGAAGCGCTCGCCGAAACCGCAGCACCGGAGACACAGGCACCGGCCGAGACAGCGGCCCCTGAAACGGAGGCATCCGCCGAGACAGCTGCTCCCGAAACAGAAGCTGCAAAAGTATTCCCTGTGGAAGGTGTATACACCATGTTCGCGATGGAGAATATGGGGGATATCGTGGAGTCCGAAGGGATGGGCTCGACCTCTGTGATCACGCTGGAGGAAGGCGGCGTCGGAAACATGACCATGGATGAAGACTCCATGCCGATCACATCGTGGACAGAATCCGACGGTGTGATCACGATCACAATGGAAGACGGCAGCGTGGCTGATGCGGAACTGTTGAACGGTGTCCTGAAGCTGGATGTCATGGGAACCGGCGAGATATTCATGTATATGGCACAGGAAGGCGCGGATACATCCGTCGTGAATTATATGACGGTGGAAGAATTCCGCGCAAAGCAAGCCTCCGGCGGTGAAGTTGCCGATACCAAAGTGGGGGCCCTTTACAGCAGCATGGATCCCGAAACGGGCATACATATCGTGTATAATGTTAAGACCGATTACCTGGATTCCGACCAGGATATCGAAGTGCACGCAAGAGCCGGCTCCTATTATTCCCTGCAGACTACACGGGTATACGAACTCGAGAGCACAGATGCCACGGTCCTTCTGGACGGCAAGGCTTACAACCTCGATCCGGCTGCAATGACAGGAACATTTGTAACGGAAACAACGGCGTCTCCCGTGGTCACCAATGCTGCGATGATGGATTCTCTCTACCAGGCAATTGCGGAAAACGCTGTGAAAACGGACCTGACCGAAGAGACAAGAGAGTTCGACGGTGTATCCTATGATGCTGTCATAGTCCCTGAAACGGACGAGAGAGAGGAATGTGTCTTTTATTTCAATCCCGACGGGAGTCTGGCTGCTTATTTCGCAGGCGCATACAAAGATGAAAATCTTGCGGGAATCGGAACTTCGACGTACAGGATCACATCAATCGATTCGTCGATCGATGAATCCCTCTTTGATATCTCCGGATACGAGATCACGGATCTCGATGATCTTCTGAATGAAACACAAAGCGGGAGTTGACACCTCTGCTCTGAGCGGGGGCGATTTACCCCATTCGTCGGCCGGCCTGTGAATGCAGGCCGGCTATTTTTTGTGCGGGCAGAATGGACGGGCCGGTTTGCAGAAGAGGAAAATGTGTGTTATTCTGCTGTAGACAGCCGTATTTCAGGGCGTTCGGAAAGCCGCAGTCAGCGGAACGGGAATTCCCCGGCAGAACACAGTATGACAGAGAGAAACAGGAGTACAGAATATGATCAGAAACAACAGTTTACTGGATAGATTTTTCCGTTATGTAAAGATCGATACGCAGTCCAAAGAAGACGAGACCGTCCAGCCTTCCACCGTAAAGCAGCTGGATCTTGCGAAGATCCTTTTTGCCGAACTGCGGGAAATGGGCGCGGAAGCTTACTTTGATGAAGAATTCGGCTATGTTTACGCCAGCCTTCCCGGAAATGCGCCGGCCATCGGTTTTGTTGCGCATATGGACACCGCGCCCGCGACCAGCGGCACCGGTGTGAAACCTCGCATCGTCGAAAACTATGACGGCGGCCGGATCATTCTGAACGACGGCAGCAGCACCGGCGGCGCACCGGTCATTCTGGATCCGGACTATTTCCCGGAACTGCAGTCCCATATCGGTGAAGATCTGATCGTTACCGACGGCACGACTCTGCTGGGCGCGGATGACAAAGCCGGTGTGGCCGAGATCATGAATCTTTTTGCATACTACGCAAAGTATCCTGAGATCCCGCACCGCAGGCTTTGTCTCGCGTTTACGCCGGATGAGGAAGTCGGCCGCGGCACGGAGCATTTTGACATTGACCGTTTCGGTGCAAAGGAAGCCTATACGGTCGACGGCGGCAAGATGGGAGAACTGGAATATGAGTGCTTTAATGCCGCCGCTGCAAAGATCGAAGTCCGCGGAACAAGCGTGCATCCCGGCGATGCCAAGAATAAAATGGTGAATGCTGCTGCACTTGCCGCGGAATTCCACGGCATGCTTCCGCAGGCGGAAACGCCCGAACATACGGAAGGCTACGAAGGCTTTTATATGCTCGAGGAGATCGCCGGAAGCTATGAATATGCCGTTCTGAAATACATCATCCGTGATCATGACAGGGAGAAATTCGAAAAGCGGAAGGCTTTTTTGCAGACCGTCACGGATTATATGAACAGCAAATACGGAGACTATTTCACGCTTACGCTGAGGGATCAGTATTACAACATGGCCGATTTGATGAAGGATCATCTGCATCTGATCGAAAATGCGAAAGCAGCCCTGCAGGATCTCGGCGTGACGGCAAACGTTGTTCCGATCCGCGGCGGTACGGACGGTGCGAAGCTGACGTACATGGGCGTTCCCTGTCCGAACCTCTGCACCGGCGGGTATAATTTCCACGGCAGATTTGAATATGCTTCCGTTCAGGAAATGGAGATCTGTGCGGAGATGCTGATCCGGCTTGCGGAATGCAGATGACTGCTTAGTCCGCCGCAGACGGCACTGTACAATGTGAAAGTCCGGTTTACATGTGCAGAGTAATCCGTTATAATGAATTATTAAGCCGAGCTTTCCGGGCCAACAATATTTCCGGGTGAAGCCGCAGGAGAAGAATGTATCTCAATATCAGTGTAAAATCCAGAGCCATCCCGCCGACGGCAGTGTTGATCCTCAGTGTGATCGCAGCCTCGTTATTTGCGGTTCCCGTGAATGCGGCGGCAGCAGCCACGGAGACAACAAAAGAAACATCTGCGGCAGCTGAAACGACTGCGGCAGCTGAAACGACTGCGGCAGCCGAAGCGACCGAACCAGCCGGGACAACCGCACCAGCTGAAACTGCCGGCAGTCCTGACACTCCCGTCCTGGCCGGCCTGACGGCCCTTCCGCGGTCCATTCCCACTGACATCGAACGGATCCTCGGCAGCGAAGAGGGAGAGAAAAACCGCTATGTTGCCCATACCGGACGCTGCGGAAAGGCAGCACAGAATTCGCTCCTCGCGTTTCAGCTGGCCGCCGAAGCCGGCTACTGGGCCATCGAGACAGACATCCGCTGGACTTCGGACCGTGTGATCATCTGTTATCATGATGAATCCTTTGATTCGCATTCTGACGGTTCCGGCATGGTGGAAGACTGTCCCTGGGATTACGTGAAGACCATCAGTGTGACCGCCGGCTGTATCGATGAGACCGGTCCGCAGCCGGTCGCATCTTTTGCCGATTATCTGGATCTCTGCAAAGAGACCGGCCGGCAGGCGCTTGTTGATGTCAAATACTGTTCAAACGGATACAAAGAGTTTCTTGATACAGCCTATCAGATGGTCGCAGACCGGGATATGGTCAGCCGTACGATCTGGCAGTGCAGTCTCGGCGATTATCTCACCTACATCAAATCCCTGGACGCCAATGCACGCTGCTGGCTTCTGTGCGGCGAGATCGTGGCGGATGATCCGGATCTGATCGTTCATGCAAAACAGGATCTGCAGTGTGAGGGAATCGATGTCCCGGTCATCGATCAGGCGGTCGCAGAACAGGCACATGCGAACGGCATGATCTGCGTGTTCTATGAAACGGACAAGAAAGACAAACAGGACAGATGCTTTGAATACGGGTATGATCTCGTCATGGAGAACGGATTGGACTGATCCGCCGGGAGGAGGTATTATGCTGCAAAGATCGAAGAACAGAAGATTCTTTTCCGCTGTTTTTATCGCTGCAGCTTTTTTCATGCTTGTGATGACGGCTGCAGTGCCGGAGACAGCGTTCGCCGCATCCGGAAAACCGGCGAAAGTAAAGGGCGTTAAGGTGACCGGCGTTAACACCCGGACTGTCACTGTTTCTTTTAAATCCGCCAAACGTGCAAAAAAGTATCAGATCTACCGCGCCGTTTCCAAAAAAGGAAAATTCAAAAAAGTAAAAACGACGAAAAAAACAGCCGTCAGGATCTCCGGCCTGAAAGCCGGCACGAAGTATTACTTCAAGGTCAGGGGCGTGAACGGAAAGAAGAAGGGCAAGTTCAGCAAGACCGTTTCCGGCATGACAAAACTGGAAACGCCTGTGATCGAAGTCAGTTCGGCGCCCTCCGGCATTACGGTCTCCTGGAACAGGATCCCTGCTGCCAAAGGTTATCTGATCTACCGGAAAAATGCCGGCAGTTCTTACAGGCTTGTAAAGACGGTCAAAGGCGCCGGATCCTGCAGCTATAAAGACAGTGCCGTCGGCAATTGGAAGAAATATCAGTATACTGTCCGTGCATACTGCGGTGCCGCAAGATCCGGTGCTTCCCGAAGTGCAGGCGCATATTATTATGCGGCACCGGAAAAGGCGGAGATGCTGCCGCCCACTGTGGAAAATACCGGGATCGGCATTCAGTGGAAACCGGCGGCGAATGCATACAGCTATGAGATCTACAGAAAGAAACACGGTTCCGGCGGGAAATACCGCAGGATCCTGACAGTTACCTATAAGGAACAATCAGCGGTCGACCGGTCGGCGGATTATGACAAGGTCTATGATTATTATGTGATCGCTGTCAACCACGGTCTGAGGGCAGAAGCATCCTCTGCGGTATCGGGTAAGAGACTGCACGCTCCCTATGTAAAAGCCGAAGCCGGCAAGAAAGGCGTCACCGTTACCTGGGAAGCTGTTGACGGCGCATCCAAATATCTGGTCGGTAAATTTGACAAGGCCGGTGTTTTCGAACAGAAAGCGGAGATCTCTGCCGATGCAGGCGAGGGTTCTTCGGCTGCGCAGCTGACTTATACTGATGCATTTTCACCGTCCAACGGGAAACGATACACCTATGGTGTCAGAGCTGTCATTGAAGAGAAGGACTGTGTTTCCGAGAGTGCGGTCAGCCGGAAGACCTGCTGTTATGTTACGGCACCCAAAACGCTCACCGTTTATCATGCGGATGACAGTTCCCTGACCGTCGGCTTTAAGATCAATAAAAAAGCCACCGGTCAGCAGGTGCAGATCTCCCGGACGGCGGATTTCGCGGAGCATACGGATATTGAGATCAATAACCTGCGGACTTACCTGGGATCCTTTACGGAGCTGGAGGCATCTGCGGAATACTGCATCCGTGCGAGGAATTACGTCATTCACGAAGACGGGACCAGATCCTGGAGCGCATGGAGCAAAGCATATAAGGCTTATACCAAGGATCCCGGAATGGAAGAGGGGACCCGGATCGTTGACGAAGAAGTCAATGATGTCGTTGAAGATGCAATTTCCTGGATCGACGGCCGCATCAGCGTACTGGATACCGCCACAGCAAAAGTCCTGGGCGCAGCCGCCTGGCAGGATGACGATCACTTTTCCTGCTCTTCGCTGGTCACAAAAGGCTACCGCCATGCCGGCGTGAAGCTGCCGACCTGGTTCTTCTCATCCACGCTTGCAAAGAAATATCTTGCGCACGGATTCATCGAAGTGACGGATCAGGTGAACACGAAGACCGGCGCCGGACTGAAACGCGGAGACGTTCTTCTGAACAAAAAGGAATCCCATACGGGAATGTATCTCGGCTACTACCACGGCAAGAACAACATGATGATCAATGCCACGAAAAAGCACTGGACCACGAAATACAACGGCGCTTCCTATCCCTGGAAGCGGGTGTTCCGGTATGCCGGGGAAGAATAACGATGACAAACAGGAGGGATAGCAGCCATGGCGCTGATCTCTATTATTGAAAACTTTAAACCGCTGAATGACGAACGGCTTCTGCGCAGAGCAGAGAAGCTCCGGCCCGTCATGTCCTATAAAAATATCCGGCCTGTCAGCGCATTCCGCCTGAAGGACCGTTACAGCAGTGAGATCACGGAGATTCCCGGAAAGGATTATACGGATGTGATCCTCGGAAAAGGCGACAATATCTGTCTGGATTTCGGCGATCATCAGGTCAGCAGACTGTTTCTGGAGCTGGCCGGGAAGGGGAGCCATCCGGATGCGCCGGCGTTCATCAAGCTGAAATTCGCCGAGACGCTGGCGGAGCTTTCCGAGAACAGCAGAGAATACAACGGCTGGGTATCGTCCAGCTGGATCCAGGAGGAATATATTCACGCGGATGTGCTGCCGGCTGCGATCTCTCCCCAGAGAAGATATGCTTTCCGGTATCTCAAGATTACCGTGATCGATACATCGCCCAAATATAAACTGACGATCAGCCGTGTGATGGTGAAGACGGAGACATCCGCAGATGATGCCCGCGTTCTGCCGGCGTATCAGGGAGACCCGGAACTGAACAGCATTTACCGGATGTGCCAGCGTACGATCCGGAACTGTATGCAGGATGTTTTCGAAGACGGACCGAAGAGAGACAGACGTCTGTGGACCGGCGACCTGCGGCTGCAGGCACTGGCCAATTATGCAACCTATGGGAACAACGATCTGGTGAAGCGATGCCTCTATCTGTTCGCCGGCAGCCGTTTTCCGGATGGAAGAGTTGCTGCCTGTGTATTCGTCGATCCTGAGCCGGAAGCGGATGATACCTGTCTGTACGATTATATGCTCCTGTATACCGCGGCGCTGTGGGAATATCTCGAAGAGACGGGAGATCAGGAAGCCCTCGGGGATCTGTATGATATTGCACAGAAGCAGATCGACATTGCGCTCTGGACCGTGGATGAAAACGGACTTGTCCACGGCGATGAACTCGGTACCGTGTTCATCGACTGGGCGGATGATCTGCACAAGGATGCCGCAGCACAGGGCGTTCTCATCTACGCAATGCACTATGCCGTGAAGCTTGCGGAAATGCGCGGTGATCGGAAACGGGCCGCAAAACTCACAGACAGGATCGGTACGCTGAAGCAGGCGGCCAGAGAACATTTCTGGGATCCGGAAAGAGCCTGCTTTGTATGCGATGGCCAGGCTGCCCTGGCCACGCAGGTCTGGATGGTGCTGGCTGGTTGCGCTTCAGAGGAAGAAGCTGCGGGCATCTTCGAACGTGCGGATGATTTCTCCCGGGAATGCACGATGATGACGCCGTACATGCATCATTATTACATCATGGCGCTTCTGTCGTGCGGCAGAAAGGAACAGGCGCTGGGGCATATCCGCTGGTACTGGGGCAGCATGGTGAAGTACGGGTTCGATACCTGCCCGGAGACCTGGGTGCCGGACGATCCTTCGGCGTCGCCTTACGGCGGCACTGCCGTGAACAGTTACTGTCATGCCTGGAGCTGCACGCCGGTCTGGATATTAAAGAAATATTTCAAATAATTTACGAAATCATGGATCCGTACACTTTACGGTGAAAAATTGACATTTCACGCATATGCTGACAAATAACAGTTGCATTGTGCTAGATTAATGGCATCATGTAACTGTTTTTTGTGTGCATTTATCTGCGCACAGAGAAAGAAACAAGGAGGAAAACACATGAAAAAAGGATTAATGCGCGGACTGGCCGGTATCACCGCCTCTCTGTGCGCGATCAGTCTGGTCGCGACAGCCTACACTCCTTCCAGAGAAGCGTTCATCAACACACGTCTCGGAACTTCCAGTGTAGAACTCGTCGAGACCGGTGACGGCTCTGCCGATGCGTATTATTACGATTCGGAATTTGAATCCCTCGGCGATCTTGTGCAGGCTAATGTGGATCTTTCGGAACAGATCAGCGCAGAAGGAAGCGTACTTCTGAAGAACACAAATAATGCACTTCCGATCGATACTGCATCAGAGACGGTCACTCTTTGGGGACATAACTGCATCTTTCCTGCCAAGGGCGGTATGATCGGTTCTTCCGCAGCTGCGGCAGAAGGTCAGGATGATCCCGGATTTATCGGCGGCCTGGCAGCCAGAGGCTTCAATATCAACATGGATATGGTCGATTTCTATGCGAGTGAAGAAGCTTTTGCCTATACCCGTCAGACATTCTTCCCGGGCGCAGGTCTGCTCCCCGCATTCACCCCTGCGTATGAACCGCCGCAGTTCTATATGACCGGTGAGATCCCTGCTTCCATGTATACGGATGATATCCTGAAAAAAGCGGACGGCACTGCCGCGATCGTTATCATCACCCGTGACAGTTCCGAAGCAGCTGATTATTCGCCCACGATGTTCTGCGCAACGGAAGGTGACACTTTCGAGCGTCCGCTGGCGCTTTCCCAGTATGAGCGGGATATGATCGCGCTGGCGAAGCAGCACAGCACGAAAGTCATCGTACTTGTGAATGCAGACAACCCTATGGAACTGAAGGAGCTCAAGGAGGATGCTGAAATTGATTCCATCCTCTGGGTAGGTGCTCCCGGCGAATACGGTTTCTACGGTATTGCCGACGTCCTTTCCGGTGCGGCGAACCCTTCCGGCCGTCTGCCTGACACCTATGCGACGAATGGCACTTCATCACCCGCTATGATGAACTTCGGCCTGTATATGTATACCAACAATCTGAACAACGGTTCCGCACAGGGTGATATCCCGCAGCTTACCGAAGCGGATAAGGCTGACTGGTATCTTGTTGAGAACGAAGGCATTTATAACGGTTACAAGTACTATGAGACACGTTATGAAGACCAGATCCTCGGCCGTGCAAATGCAACAGCAACAGAAGGATCCTCCACCGGATCCGCCTGGAATTATGAAGACGAAGTCGACTATCCCTTCGGATACGGTCTTTCCTATACCGTATTCTCAAGCACCCTTGATTCTGTTGATCTCACACTCGGAGAAGTCGGTACAGCTACTGTTACTGTTAAGAATGAAGGCGATGTCGCCGGTAAAAATGCCGTAGAACTGTTCGTACAGGCGCCTTACACTGAAGGCGGTATTGAAAAATCAGCCATCCAGCTCGTCGGTTTCGGAAAGACACAGATCCTGGAGCCCGGACAGAGCGAGACCATCACGATCGATGTGGATCCGGCACTGTTCGCCAGCTATGACGAGACTGCAGTGAAGGCTGACGGTACGCAGGGCGCGTGGGTCCTGGAAGCGGGGGATTATTATTTCTCGATCGGATCTGACGTACATGCTGCGCTGAATGATATCCTCTCAGTCAAGGATGAAACAACTGTTGAAAAACTGCAGACGATCAATGATACCTATCTTGCTGCAGAACATGTACAGGTATGGAATCTCGCTGAGACTGATATTGAGACCTATTCCGCAGGAGTACAGAATGCGCTTCAGGAAGCAAACATCAACAATCTGATCCCGGATACCGTTGAGTATACCACCAGAACCGACTGGACAAAGGGATGGAAGACTGTGGATACCCTTACCCCTACAGCGGATATGATGGTCGGTCTGACCAACTCCAATTATGCGCTGAACGCGAACGGTGAAGGCGTAACATGGGGCGCTGACAACGGCCTTACCTTCCTGCAGATGCTGGATATCGACGGCGACGGAAAGATTGTCGGTGTAACGGATATCGAAGATCCCAAGTGGGACCAGCTTGTACAGCAGATCACACTGGATGAAGCTATACAGTTTATCGAATGCGGCGGAGATGACCTGGAAAACCTGGATTCCGTCATGATGCCCAGGACTTATGTAAACGACGGTCCGATCGGATTCGCCTTCGACCAGGTCGCCGGTTACAAGACCCGCTGGACAGCGGCTGATTCCGCAAGACCTACTTATGTATCCGATCAGCCTGAGGCCGGATATTCCATGGCTGTATTCCCGACTGAACCGATCGTAGCGGCGACCCTGAATAAGGATCTTGTTACAAGAGAAGGCGAACTGCTTGGTGAAGAAGCGCTCTATGCCAAAGAATCCGGTATTATCGCACCCGGCGTAAACCTTCATCGTACGCCTTACTGCGCAAGAAACCATGAGTATTATTCAGAGGATTCCGTGCTGGTCGCCATCATGGCCAATACAGTTTCCGCTGCCATGAAGTCCAAAGGACTTATGGCACAGTGCAAACACTTTGCATTCAACCATCAGGAACTGAACCGTTCCGGTCTGTCCACCTTCTTTACCGAGCAGGCAGGACGTGAGAACGAACTGCGCGGATTCCAGCTTGCCATGAGCAGCAACAATACCGCTTCCATTATGACTGCATTCAACCGCGTAGGAACTGTTTTTGCAGGAGCTCACAGCGGAATTCTCGAGCAGATCGCGCGTAAAGAATGGGGATTCAAAGGCGGCATTATCACAGATATGGTAAACGGCGCTGATTACATGAACTGGCGTGATACGGTCGCAGCAGGAGGCGGCGTCATGCTTACGAATACGCCTACTTATCTGAATACCAATATCGGAACCATGACGGCTGCCAAGGATATCATCGCAACAGATACCTTCTTCCAGCAGAAGATGCAGGATTCTCTGAAGTCCTGGCTGTATTCCGTAGCACAGAGTAATGCTGCGAACGGCCTTACCGAGACAACAGTGATCAAGCATGTAACGCCCTGGTGGCTGCAGGCTCTGTATGCAGCAGATGCTGTATTTGCAGCGCTGACGCTCCTGTTCGTGTTCCTCGGAATCAAGAGCAAGAAGAAAGAAGCTTAAAGGAGGAGACAGACAATGAAGAAGAGTTTCGGTTTATTTGTTGAACTGATCGCTGCCATCGTCGGTATCGTTAGTATCGTGATGTACGGCGGATCACTGGTAAAAACTCAGAATACATACATTTTTCTGATCGCTGCTGTCGTTGTAGCTGTTATTGCTGCAATCGGCGCGCAGAAGAATCCCGGGGTCTGCAACTGGGGAGCACCTATTGCTGCCGCACTTGCTGCTGCAGGCATCGGTTACAGCATTACTGTCATGTCTGATGCGATTGGATATGTGATTTCCGGTCTGTATACCATGGATGATATCCGCGGCTGGGTCAATTTCATGATCGCTGCCTGCATCGCATGGCTGCTCTACATGATCGCCGGTTTTACCGGTATGGCTAAAGAAGCTTAATTTCATCTGATCCGGAGCCTGCCGGATCGGCGCAATTGCCTCGTGCAGCTTTTGTACGGGGCAATTGCTGAATATGAATATATTTTCCGTTCGCGCCGACATAGAACCGTTTACGACGGACGGGATAAAAATAGAATAATTGTGGTATAATAAAAACAACTTTTCAATTCTGCAAGGAGGTTGTTATGAAGACGAAACAGGCTTTCAATCCCTATCTGCCCAGCTGGGAATACGTACCGGATGCCGAACCGCATATCGTAGACGGAAGAGTCTACATATACGGCTCCCATGATCTGTTTAACGGCATCAATTTCTGCCTGGGCGATTATGTCTGCTGGTCCGCACCTGTCGATGATCTCGGGAACTGGACCTACCACGGCGTGATCTTCAACCGTGAGCAGGATCCGGCCGCACCGAAGAACCGCATTACGAACGGTCTGGCCGCGCCCGACATGGTCGTCGGTCCTGACGGAAAGTATTATCTCTATTATTTCATGGGCGGCACCAAGATGATCTCCGTCGCCGTCTGTGACGAGCCTGCCGGCAAATATGAATTCCTTGGTTATGTGAAATATAAGGACGGTACGCCGATCGGAAAGCGAGGAGAGCCTTTCCAGTTCGATCCTGGCTGTCTGATGGATGAGGACGGCAGACTGTATCTGTACACCGGCTTTGCTTTCGGCGGCAACCCGATCCTGCTGGACGGCTCCAAACCTACGACCGAAGGTCCGATGTGGTTTGAGATCGATACAAACGATATGCTCACCGTCATTTCCGGTGACGAACTCAAATTTATCGGTGTACTGACCGGCGAGAAAGCGAAGGGAACGCCTTACGAGGAGCAGCCTTTCGGCGAAGCCAGCTCCATGCGCAAATTCAACGGGAAATATTACTTCATCTACAGCTCCCTCAACAGCCACAATCTCTGCTATGCCGTCAGCGACAAACCCACCGAGGGCTTTGAATACGGCGGCGTGCTGATCAGCTGCGGCGACATCGGACTTCCCGGCGT
>DFKM01000062.1:5887-6208 GCA_002373555.1 Lachnospiraceae bacterium UBA3645 | reverse complement strand
GCTTTTGCTGCGCAGCATGGATCGCGCGCAGAGCCTGTATGAAAGTATGCTGCTGCGGGGATATGACGGAAGATTTCATTATGCGGAGCAGCGGCAGTTTGCGGGGATGGATGCAGTTTATCTTGCGCTCTCGGCCGCATTTTTCCTTCTCGTGCGGTACGGACACGCGGCAGAGCTGCTCGGAAGGCTGTTTGTGAGGTAGGATATGATCGAATTCAGAAATGTAAGCTTTGCATATGAAACAGAAAAGCCGGTAGTGCAGGATCTTTCCTTCACGATCGAAAAAGGCGAGTCGGTCGGCCTGATCGGCGCGAACGGCGC
>DFKM01000062.1:0-5833 GCA_002373555.1 Lachnospiraceae bacterium UBA3645 | reverse complement strand
CGCGAACGGCGCCGGAAAATCGACGGTTATGAAGCTGTTGCTGGGTCTGCTCTCCGGCAGCGGGGAGATCCGGATCGACGGCGTGGAAATGAGCCGGAGCAATCTGGCGGAGATCCGCCGGAAGCTGGGCTTTGTTCTGCAGGATTCGGATGACCAGATGTTCATGCCGACCGTGTATGAGGATCTCATTTTCGGGCCGATGAACTACGGAATGGGCCGGGAGGAAGCGGACCGGATGGCGGAGGAAGTGCTTGCGAAGCTGAACCTGACAGACCTGAAGCACCGGCATAACCACAAGCTTTCCGGCGGAGAAAAAAAGATGGCTGCCATCGCCGTGATCCTTGCGATGCAGCCGGATGTGATTCTGATGGATGAGCCGACCGCTTCACTGGATCCTTACAATCGGCGGATCGTGATCAATACGATCAACAGCCTTTCCCAGACGAAGATCATCACATCGCATGATCTGGATATGATCCTGGATACCTGCAGCCGGGTGATCCTGCTTTCGGATGGCAGGATCGCTGCGGATGGGCCGGCGGAGGATGTGCTGCGAAACAAAGAATTGCTGGAAGCCAATCATCTGGAGCTGCCGCTCGGCATCGCAGGCAGATGATGCCTGCAGCACGGAAAAAGATGTGCAGAACAAAGGCGTTTTCCTGCTTTTATGGTATGGTTTGTGCACATGCTTACGTATTCTGTGCAATTATGGTCTGTGAACCGATGCTTGTTGTGCATAAATAAAGAAAATCTGGCCGATTAGGGCCAGATTTTTCATGTTTTACGGGAAATGAATGGTGCTCGACGGACCATAAAAAGTGTTGCTGCAAGGCATAAGCACAAAGAAGACCATAAAACCGAAAACCAGAGTTTCTGTGCGCAAAATGCATTGTGCCCTCGCGGAACTTACCATAGAAGATTCGCAGCAGCGATGATCACCGGCATGGTGATGATGCTGGCCAGCGTGCTCAGGCATACATCCTTCACCGCGTCGCGGTAATTTGCTCCGTAGATCTGTGCGAAGATCGCCACATTCGAACCGACCGGCGCCGCGGCTGCCAGCGGGACTGCCCGGCGCAGAAAAAAAGGCGAGGATGCAGGGTGATCCTCGCCTTCTTTGCTATCGTATCTCCACCCCCAGGAAAATGCATCTGCTTTTGCTGCGGAAGCGGTGCCAGGGGTACTCGCCGTTCTGATCCCATGTCGGCAGGTGCGTGCAGCCTGCCGTGAGCGGCAGCGAAGCGAACATGGAAGAAGGATCGTCTGACCGCATCAGATCCACGGCGCCTTCACCGACCAGCTGGACATGGAGCTCTCTGATCTTCCCGTCGTGCTCGCGGTGGATGCCCGAAGGGCAGTCCGGCTCGGAGACCAGACAGAAATTCATGGAGATATTGCCGATGGTGATCTTCGTGGATTTATAATACGGCACGCCGCGGTGCTTCTCCAGATGCGTCAGTTCCCAGTTGGATTTCCAGATCTTCCGCAGGCAGTCGAGCGTCTGCAGATCGTTCAGATCCAGCGTACCCGCGTTGCAGATCAAAAGCGCTTTGCCGGGTACATCGATCTTCGCGCCGCAGGTGCGCATCGCGGTGAGCGGCGGAAGCGAAAAGCTGCCTTCGACAGTAATGCTTTTCTCCGTATCCAGATTGATCAGGTTGCAGTGTCCGGGCGTGGTAAATCCGTATTCTTCCTGCAGAAAACGGGATTCAATAAAAGGTTCTCCGAATGATAATTTCTCGACCATCGTTTTCTCCTCCTTATCCGAAAACGTTTCGCAGATACTGCAGTCCCCGGCGGGCCGCCTCGAAGCTGGTCGGTTCGGGCTTTGCTTCGATGCTCACCCACTTGTCATATCCTTCCGCCTTCAGTACATCCGCAGCTTCCCGGAAATCAAAATGCGAATCATCCGGCAGCAGCCGGCCCGCGTCCGATACGTGGAACAGCACCAGCTTTTTCAGGGACCTCCGGATCGCGGCGGGCACATCCTTGTCCTCTGTGATCATATGATAGGTATCCCCGTTGTACAGAAGTAGATCGGAATTGAATTTTTCCAGGAACCGCATCGTCCTGTCCGTCGAGCAGAATACATCGCCGTCGTTGCGGTTGATCTGCTCCATGACCATGGGCGTCTGAATCTCCTCGGCATATTCCAGAACGCGGGCGACACTGTCGGTCAGGATGTCCTCGAATTCTTCATCGGTCTGTCCCGGGCTCTTTCTTCCACGCAGATAGCCGATCAGGATCTGGGAGTCCAGCTCCTTTGCCAGATCCAGCTGCCGGTGAAGGCGCTCCACGGTCGCCAGGCGGATCTTTTCATCCGGATGCACCATGCTCATTCCCTCGAACAGATAGGCCAGACCGGTGGTGACGGCGGAGCAGCCGATCCCATGGCGGTCGAGACTGGCTTTCAGCTCCTTCGCGTCGTATTTGGACGGATCCTGGATCTGCAGCTCGATCCCGTCGTAGCCGAGCATTTCCGCGACGGCGGCGCATTCTTCATAGCTGCTGCCCCGCAGCGGGAAGGGAGAGGTGGACTCCAGCGGCCGGTCTACAGTGCATATACTGAATTTCATTCCCATGACAAACGCTCCTTTGATGCAATACGGCCGGAGGCCAAATCGGGGGGGACAGTCTCCGGCCGTATACAATACTTTTACAGTTCGATCCTTCTGCCTTCTTCCGCCGAGCGGAAAGCGGCGTAGACAACACGGATGATCTCGTAAGCCAGTTCAAAGGATGTCTCGGGCTTCCGGCCATATTCCATGGCTTCCAGGAATGCCTTCATCTCACCCGTATATCCGCGGATCACTTCGTCACTGACGAACACATTGTTCCAGCCGGTCTTCGGCGGGTTAAGCTCGCCCCAGTAAACGCCGTCCAGTCCTTCATCGTTGCAGCAGTAGGTCTTCAGAAGATTGTTCTGCGTCAGATTCATCTGGAACTTCATGTCGTTGCAGGCGACGGTGACATGGTTGGCAGAGCCGCCGATCACGGCGTCGGTGCCGATGATATTGCACATGGAGCCGTCGGAGAAAGTCAGGATCACGTTCGCGCAGTCCTCGACATCATTCGGATGTGCCTGCGCATACTGGCGTTCACCTTCCTTCAGCGGCACTTTGCTGATCTGACCCATTTCCGCCATGACGCTCTTCACACTAATCTGCTCGCCTCTGGCCTCCGCTTCGACCTGCTTCAGATACATCATCGTGGACAGAATGTGGATGCCGTTGCGCATCATCGTGCCGCCGCCGAAATTCTTCCATTCGCTGGCGGCTTCGCTGGTCGATCCGATGATGGATTCGATGCCGTTCATGAACATGATCTTGCTCTTCTTGGCCCGGAGAATCTCCGCGGCTTTCTGCACGGGCGTTGCGTAGACGAAATCCTCGGCGTAGAAGAAGTGACCTTCGCTTTCATCGATCGCGGCCTTCAGTTCGGCAAGCTGAGCATCCATTTCCTTCCACATATCCGCTTTGGAGACCGTTTTTCCGATGTTGTCGGCACCGTCGCCGAAATAGCCGGTGACAGGCTTTTCACAGATCACGCTTTTGCCGGCCTTCAGGGCCATAATGCAGTACGGAATGTGGAGGCGGGGCGGCACGGAAAGGTCGATCAGATCGATCTCGGGATCTGCCACAAGCTCTTCATAGCTGGTGCAGATCTGCTCATAATCATATTTCGCACGGAATGCTTCGGCTTTTTCGGCATTTCTGGCGCACACGGTCTTCAGGCGGATCGGGATGCCGCCGGCGTTCAGATAGCCGTTGACATGCAGAAATGCGCCATAACCATAGCCTACGGTTCCGATCGTAATTCTTTTCTTATCCATTTTCATTCTCCTTACCGGCGTTCAGCCGCGGTCCAGTTCGATGGGGCAGTATACACAGGGGGTTACGCTCTTGTATTCATGCCAGGGATACAGTCCCTGTGCATCGTACATCTTGTCATGCACGGTTCCGGGCGCCATGTTCAGCTCCTGGTGAATGTGTTCTTTGTCGTCATAATCATAGATCCGCATCATGCCGTATCCGAGGATCTGCGCGTGAACTTCGTCGAAATCCCGGTCGTGATCCCTGTGCGGACCGGAGGGCACCATGCCTTCACTGACGAAGCAGAGATTCAGCTCGATATGATGATCCCCCTCGCCGATGCAGAATTTGGGAGATTTATAATAAGGAAGTCCTTTGTGCCGCGGAATTCCGGACATCTCATAAAGGGATTTCCAGGTCTGCATGATCGCCTTCGTTGTTTCCGGATCGGAAAGATCGCATCGCTCGAAATCCCGGATAATGAATGCCCGCGTCAGGCAATGCAGCGTCATATCCTGCACTACCGCGGCTTTGAGCGGCGGGATGATGCGGCCGCCGGGAAGCAGGATATCTTTCTTTTCATGCTCCGCCAGATTGATGACCATGCTCTTCGGGGCGAGATAAAGCTCTTTTTCCGCCTCGACATAGTCGATGGTAAAAAACGGTTCTGCGAAATTCAGCTGCGTGACTGCCATGTCCGGCCTCCTTCGGAAGACTGGCCGTAACGATCCGGGACGGAGCGAACGGCGTTGTTATTTGTTTCTGAGGAAAGTATAGAATGGAACACAAGAAAAGTAAATCTAATGAATATAATGTTGATGTTAAGCAAAACTTAACATATAATGGATCAGGGAAGGCAGAAAAGGAAATCCGCAGCAGCTGCGGAGAAGATATATTACACAAAGGAGAAGCGTATGGAGACGGCCAGATGCAGAGCATTCGCAGCGGCGGCGCGGCACGGAAGCTTCCGCGGCGCGGCGGAGGAACTGAATTATACGGCTTCGGCAGTCAGCCAGCTGGTACAGGCGCTGGAGGAGGAACTTCATATCACGCTGTTCCGAAGAAGCCGGAAAGGCGTGGAACTGACCGCGGACGGAATACGGCTCGAGCCGGTCATCACGAATTTTCTGCGCAGCGAGGAAAGGATCTATGAAACCGCTGCGGAGATCACGGGGCTGATCGTGGGACAGGTAAGGATCGCGGCTTATCCGAGCATCTGCGCCGTCTGGCTGCCGGAGATCCTGCGGCGGTTCGGCGAAAAATATCCCGGCGTCGATATTCAGATCGATGACAGCATCCGGAGATATGTGCTCGAAGCGCTTGCTTCCGGCCGTGCGGATGTCGGGTTTTTCGCCGATCAGCATGATTTCGAAGGAGAATGGTTCGAACTGAGGAAGAATCCGATGGTGGCCGTCGTCGGGACGGACAGCCCGTATGCTGCATGGGATACGTTTCCGCTTTCCGAATGCGAAAAGGTCCCGCTGATCCAGTCCTCCTACGGCAGGGACAGGGATCTGGAATCGATCTTTGAGAAATACGGCATCCGTCCGAACATCATCGCGACGACCAGAAATTCGTCGACGGCCGCGGCCATGGTGCAGAGCAATATGGGCGTGCTGCTGGTGAATGAACTGAGTACGCATATGTGGCATTATGACGTAAAGGTCCTTCCGCTCGATCCGCCGCAGGAGGTGCTGTTCGGAATGGGGATCACGGCGCGGTCGGCCGGTTCTCCGGCGGTGAAGGCGTTCGCAAAATTCGCGCGCGAAGTATTTCGGGAGGAATGAAGATATCGCTTGACTTCCTTTCAGAAGATGGTAATATGCACACGAGCGGAAACGTTTCATGAATTTCCTGAAAATAATAGTCGGAGGTCCCGGACATGGCGATCCTTTATGATGCTGAACACAGAACACTGACCATTCATACCGAGAATACCACCTATCAGATGCAGGTCGACCCTTATGGCTATCTGCTGCATTTATATTACGGAAGGAAAGCCGCCGGCTGCATGGACTGGC
>DFKM01000214.1 GCA_002373555.1 Lachnospiraceae bacterium UBA3645 | reverse complement strand
GCCTCCGGCACGCCGTCCGTGTAAACGAACAGGCTGTCGCCGGGCTTCAGCTCGAATTCATGCTCCCGGAAACGCATGCCTTCCATCGTTGCGACCGCAGGGGAATGGCGGTATTTCACCAGTTCATACGTGCCATCCGCCCGGCGGAGCGCGGGATGCTCATGTCCCGCATTGGCGGCAAGACCTTTTCCGGTACTGATCTCCAGGATCGCCAGCCAGACCGTGACAAACAGTTCCGCTTCGTTGCCTTCGCAGAGCTGCTCGTTCGTCTGCATCAGGACTTTGGCCGGCGAATATTCTCCTAGCTGTGCGTGGTTCTTGATCAGCGTCTTGGCAATGACCATGAACAGCGCCGCGGGGACGCCCTTTCCGGAAACATCCGCCATGACCATTCCCAGATGGTCATCATCGATCAGGAAGAAATCATAGAAATCGCCGCCGACTTCCTTGGCCGGCATCATGGCCGCATAAATGTCAAAATCCTTCCGTTCAGGGAACGGCGGGAAGATCCGGGGCAGCATGTCCGCCTGGATCTGGGTTGCGACATTCAGCTCCGCACCGATCCTCTCCTTCTCTTTTTCGCTCTGCATCTTCTCCGCATTCGCACGGACAGTACCGAAGATCTGCAGGAATTCTACAGCGAAAATGATACAGACCGTCACATAAAGCGGCAGGTACCAGGAGCTTGTCGGAATGATCCCGACGCTGTTGGTCACCAGATTGATGATATAGAATCCGACGATCGATACCGCAGGCACGACAAGGGAGGTCCGGATCCCGTCACCGGCCATCCGGAGGACATCCCGTACGCTGGCCCGCACGAACTGCATATAGAGCACAAAAATGACTGCAAAGACAACGAGCTTGATCCCGATGAACAGCAGGATGTTCTCCACGGTATATGGCGTACCGCCCGCGAAGTAGCCGAGCCTCGCCCCGATAAACATATCCGCCGTTCCGCAGAACATGAAGGTGGAAACGCTGACGGTCAGGGACGCCATCAGGCCGACGAACAGTTTAACCGGCGCCGCCTCCTGATAGGTGTACAGGATCACGATACACAGGAAAGCCGGAAGAGCCAGCGCACCGAAAGCATCATTATACAGATTGATGCTGTAGGCCAGGAAAGTCAGGGCATATCCGACGATGCCGGCAAGGATCCAGGGCAGGGCAAACTGTGCCCCCCGGATTTTCGGCGTCAGCAATGTGTGGACAAGCAGCCATGCAAATACGGAGCCCAGGATCATGGCCAGTGACCAGAGAAATACTACCATACCGATCATCTCCTCTACTCATCGAATGCGCCGAGGGTCTCGAGCGCATAAAAATATTTTTCCAGATACGCATCCGATATATCATTCCAGGAAAGCCCCAGGGAACGGATGATCTTCTGTGTAAAATCATCGCTGATCCCGTTCTGGGCATAGTGCAGATCCGGCCGGTCCACCAGGATCCCTTCCAGCGTCATCCGGCCTTCTTCTGTTTCCGCAAGCGTTTTCACGGTCTGCTCAAAAGCCTCGTCGGAGACGACCTTCACCCCGTGTCCCAGCCTGCTGATCGTTCCCAGGAGACGTTCAAGCGCCACATCTTCCGGCGGATATACATGAAAGACCGAGTATTTTTTCGGCAGGGCCGCCAGGGCAACGATCATCCGCGCCACATCGTCCACCGGCGAGAAATTCACGGACGACCGATACAGGCTTTCCGGTACCTGGCCGATCTTCACATAGGAAAGCACGGATCTTGTAAAAGCGTTCGTCCTGCGGTTCATCTGGAACTCGCCATCCGAAACACGTCCCTGCAGATTGCCCACGCGCATCAGCTTGACCGGTATACTGCGTTCCAGCGCCGCGCGTAATGCTTCATATTCCGCCATATATTTCGAAAGGATATACTGGTTGCTGATCCTCTGCCCGATAAACAGATCCTGTTCGGTCAGCGTCAGGGCAGATTCTTCCGCTTTTCGTACGCCGGCGACACTGATGGTCGATACCTGCACCAATGCCGCACCGTGCTTTTCACAGAGCCCGATCAGATTGCGCACGCCGCCGGTATTGGTCCGTTCCAGTTTGTCATCGAACGCGAAATGCGATACGTCCGCAGCGCAGTTGATGACCGTATCGATCCGGCCGTCAAACGGGGATGCGAAAATATCCGGTTCCGCAATATCGCCGTCAAGCGCAAACAGCCGGCTGCCAAAGAGATCATCATCGTCAGTCACTTCATAATAGAACATGGTGGCCTTCAGGCGTCTCTCTGCCGTCAGCCGTTTGGTCGGCCGCACAAGGCAGTAAATGTTATACCACAGATCCTGTCTTTCAAGAAGCTGTGCAAGGACATGTATGCCCAGGAATCCGCTCGCGCCGGTCAGGAGAATATTCCCCAGGCCATGGGACGACGGCACCTCCCCGTCCGCCAGCGTATTTCCCGCAAGCAGATCCCGGATGCCGGCATACGCGAGCGCTTCCAGCGGGTTCTCCTGACTGCGGTCTTTCTCCGACTTTTTCACGTACAGATACTGCGCCAGCAGCTCGGGCGTCGGATAACGGAAGATATCTTCATACGCAGGTTCCGCCTCGGGAAGACGGGCTTCGATCTCATATAAAAGCTCCGCTGTATGGAGACTGTCGCCGCCCTGATCGAAGAAATTGTCGTCCAGGCCGGCCCGGTCCAGTTCCAGAACAGCTGCAAAAGCTTCGCAGACCGCTGCCTGATAAGGGGTCTGCGGCGCGCGGTATTTGTGTTCGATTTCAACGGGAATCGCCGCCAGTGCCGCGAGATCCGTCTTTCCGCCGGGCGTCTCCGGCATCTTTTCCACTTCCTTGAAGATATCCGGCACCATGTAATATGTCATACGCTGCCGCACATGGTCCTTCAATTCTTTCGGATCGATCACTGCGCCGTCCTTCGCGCAGTAGAACGCCGTCAGATGATCGGAAATGCCGATTTTGCGCACCTGCACGCAGACGCCGCTGATGCCGGGAAAACTGCGGATACAGTTCTCGATCTCCGGCAGTTCGATCCGAAGGCCGTGCAGTTTGACCTGGGCATCATTTCTGCCGTGATAGCCGATCCGGCCATCCGGAAGGAACTGCGCAAGATCCCCGGTCCGATACATCGGCGTGCCGTAATGACGGACGAAACGTTTTTCTGTTTCTTCCTGCCGATTCTGGTAACCGAGCCCCAGGCCCTTCCCGTAGATATACAGCTCTCCGGTCACGCCGTACGGCAGCAGGCGTCCTTTTCCGTCCAGGATCATCACGGCGGTATTCGCAATGGGCGTACCGATCGTAGAGCTGTCGCCCGCCTCTGTGATCGTTGCGCCGATAGTCGTCTCAGTCGGACCGTAGCCGTTGTAAATACGGATGCCGTACTGTTCGGAAAGCTCCTGCACCAGACTGCCCGGCAGCACTTCACCCGCCGCGAGGATCATCTCTACGGATTCCAGCGCAGCGGAAAACTTCCGGTTTTTCAGGTAGGCTGACAGGCGGGAGGGGGTGCAGTGCAGCATATTCGCGCCATGCTTTGTGATCAGGCCGGCAAGCACCTCCGGATCCGTCATCGCCCGTTCCGGGCCGAATTCGATGAACTTTCCGTTAAAGAGCGGAACGAAAAACTCGAACAGCGAGATATCAAAGCACACGGAGCCGATGGCCACGAGACCTCTCCCGCATTTTACGAGATCCCGGTTGAACGGATTATTTTCCGGATGTGTGATACTGACGATCCCGCGGTGGGAAAGCACGGCGCCCTTCGGCACGCCGGTCGTTCCGGACGTATAAATGCAGTAGGCCGGGCGTTCCTGCGGAATATCCAGCATCGGATCGCGTTCGTCGGTGCAGGCAAGGAGTTTCCCGGCGGAGATCAGCCGGATGGACCGCCTCGTTTCTTCACTCTCCGCAGACGGATCATTCACGATCATGATCCTGGCACCGCTGTTTTTCTGAATATAATCGATCCGCTTCTGCGGATATTCCGGATCGATGGGGATAAATACCGAACCCGCTTTGGAGATGCCGAGCATCACGGGGATCAGCTTCTCGTCCCGCCGCAGCTTATACATTACGTACTGCCCCTGTTTCACGCCCAGACGCATGAGCGCATTGGCAACACGGTTGGAAGCCATATCCAGCTCCTTGAAGGTGTAAGAATACTCTCCTGCATACAGGGCCGGTTCGCTGGCGTATCTCGCGGCGGCACGGCGGAACAAGGAGGGGATCGTGTCCGCATCACTTACAGGGATGTCCCTGCCCCGCATGTTCCGGAGCAATGCCGATTCCGCGGATCCGACGATCTCGAATTCTCCGACAGGGGTTTCCGGCCTGTCCATGCCGGTGGACATAATGTGCAGCAGCGCCTCATGGAACCGGCGCACAGCCGCACCGTCATAAACGTCGTCGCGCATGTCATAATTGATCGCTGCCTCGCCGCCGAACGCGTCCACGCCCACCGTCAGGTGGTTGTGCATGGCGCCTTCCATGCTGATATCCAGATCATAAGGTACCGCGGAAGACAGCTTTGTCCGGAAGAAATTAAAGGTGTATTCACTGGCGGCGCCTTCCGTAATGCCTGCATTCCGCAGATCGGTCAGGATACGGTCAATGCCGTAATCCTTGTGTGCGCCGGCTTCTCTGGATCGCTGCAGCATCTGCGCGCAAAGCGCCGGGAAAGTCATCCTGTCTTCAACGGTGATCCGAACAGGGACTGCCATCGTATGGCAGCCGTAACGTCTGCGCTCTGCCTCATCGCTGCGTCCAAGGCGCGGCATGATAAATACTGCATCCTTCTTTTCCGAGGCTCTTGCCAGGTACAGCGACATGGCGGCAGCGTACACGGACGCCTCCGTCACATGATACTGCTCTGCGAACGTCCTGATCCTTCCGGTCAGTATCTCCCCGACCGGCAGATGACATTTGCTGCGGCTGATGTTTCCCGCCGGCACGGCAACCAGAGACGGTTCGAAGTCCGCCCCGTAAAAATAATCCAGCCAGAAGGAACGTTCCGCCTCCGGATCCGTCTCCGGCGTTGTGTAATGTGTAAGCGCTGCAGGCGCGTCCGCAGGTTTTCCGGAAAGCACGGATAGGATCTGCTGAATGATCCTGTGGTTGTCGTACCCATCCGTAATAATATGGTGGAAACGCGCGATCAGCCAGGAACCGCCGTCGGTCAGAACGCCCGCACGGAATTCATACATCTTTCCGCCCATCGGACGTACGGCCAGTTCTTCCCATTCTGCGGCAGCCTCCTCCGCGGACAGTGCGTCCGCCGTCCGGCAGTGTTCCTTCTCCGCGCCGGTTTCCAGGAGGACAGGCTTCCCGTCCTGTTCGGAAAGGGTCAGTGTGAACACAGGCACCGCATCGATCACGCAGTCTGCCGCGGCGCGAAGATCGTCCGCGGAAACCGTCGGCAGGCGCAGAAAAAAGCCGACGGTGTTGATCGCCGTCCCCCGGAAGGCCCGTTCATTCATGTAGATGCCATATTCCGACCGGTTCAGTTCATATCGTTTCAAATCAGTCATTGTTCACCCCGGATATCTGTTTCGTAAAGCAGTTCACGTTCCATTCTTAAATATATTAAAATTTTACCATTTGCAGATACTTCTTACAAGCAAAAAAGATCCTGCAATCCTCCACCCTTTCTACAGTGTCCGAAATTCTTACGTTTTTTTAACAATATAACAGATGCATTTTCCGAAAATATCGGTTATAATTGCCATGATTTCGCGTTTGTGCGGATATCATTCGTTCTATAGGAGAAAAACAGATGTCAATGTATGAATTCTTCACCCTGATGGGCGGCGTAGGTCTCTTCCTCTACGGAATGAGCATCATGTCCACAGGCCTGAAGGGTGCCGCGGGCGACAAGATGCAGACCATCCTGGAGCACGCCACCACGAACCGTTATCTCGCGGTATTTGTCGGAATTCTCGTAACCCTGCTGATCCAGAGCTCTTCCGCCACGGATATGATGGTCATCAGCTTCGTCAACTCCGGCCTGATGACGCTTGCACAGGCGATCGGCGTGATCATGGGTGCCAATATCGGTACCACGGTCACGGCTCAGATCACCGCCTTCAATCTGGGCGCTTATGCACCGATGATCCTCTTTATCGGCGCCATGATGTATCTGTTCCTGAAAAAGAATACCGTAAAATACATCGGCTGCATCATCATGGGCTTCGGTATGCTGTTCTTCGGCATTTCGCTGATCAAGCAGGCCATCGTTCCCCTGTCGCAGAGCCCGGAATTCATTTCCTTCCTGACAACACTGGAGCATCCGGCGGTCGCTGTGATCTTCGGCGTGCTGTTCACGGCGGTTCTGCAGAGCTCTTCTTCGTCAGTCGTCATCTTCCAGGCCTTTGCGGCACAGGGACTTCTGACATTTGATATTACCGTTTATCTGGTGATCGGTGCCGCGATCGGCTCGGTGGCCCCGAACCTTCTGGCTTCCCTGACGACGAACCGGAACGGAAAGCGGACGGCGATCCTGAACCTGCTGTTCAATCTGATCCGCGCGGGCATCATCATCCTGCTGATCAATCTGTTCCCGCCCTTCCTGGAATTCATCCGGAATCTGACCCCGAACAGCGTCGGCCGCCAGGTCGCGAATGCCCATACGGTCTTCGCCATTCTGGCCGTGCTGATCGAGTTCCCGTTCGCCGGCGCGATCGTTTCTCTGGCGGAGAAGATCATCCCGATGAAGGAAGAGGAAAGCCGCCAGCTGGAAAACCGTCAGCTGCAGTATCTGAATCATCTGCCGGCCGTGCTGCCTTCCTCCGTGGCGCTGCAGCAGGCGCGCCGTGAGATCTCCCGCATGGGGCATATCACGCTGAACAGCATTCTCGAAGCGATCGAGTGCTTCTTTGAACCGGATGATGCGAAGATCACAGACGTTGTCGAAACGGAAGAGAGCGTGGATATCCTGACAGACGCGATCAGCGAGAAGCTGATCTCCCTGCGCTCCCGTGACTACAGTCCCAGAGATTTTTACCAGCTGTCGCAGATGATGATGGTCGTATCCGATATCGAGCGTATCTCCGATCACGCGGAGAATATCGTGGAATATGCGGAACAGCTGAAGAACAAAAAAGCCGTGATCTCCGAGCACGGAAAGCACGAGCTGCGGCGTCTTGCAGATGCTGCCTCCGCTTCCCTGAAGCTCTCCCTGCAGATCTTTGAGAACGAAGAGTACGGCAGGATGTCCGAGATGGAGATGCTGGAGCAGAACGTCGACGATATGCAGGTCGAGATCATCAACAATCATGTCAAACGGCTGATGGATACCGCCTGCGATCCCATGGGCGGCGTTATCTTCACCGATCTGGCGACTGACCTGGAGCGCTGCTCCGACCATGCGCTGAATGTGGCCTCCGCGCTGGCGCATATCCCTGCGGAGCTGTAAACCGCAGCAGGCATTGCATATTGGAGTGTTTAAGAAAATAATCCCGGCCGATCGGCCGGGATTTTCTGTCCTCTGATTTTGGATGTGCCTGCAATTACAGCTTCGTTCTGTCTGTTTCCTGTCGGCTGATTACGGACGAAACGTTTTTATTGCTGCTGCATCCGTAGTATTTCACCTATGCTTTCCTGTTTCCGGCAGCTTTTACGGACGCAGTTTCCTCTTTCTCTTTCCTTCGTCCGTAGTTTCTTCACACTGAACCGGCTTTTCTTCCTGGCCGCTACGGACGCAATCTTGCTTTCTTTTCTCTTCGTCCGTAGTTTCTTCGCATTGAACCGGCTTTTCCGGCCTTCCTCTACGGACGCAGCTCTTGCTTACACCGCTTTCGTCCGTAACAGGCCAGAAATACTTCTCTCTTCATCCTGCCAGCAGCGCGTACATCGCCAGGAAATGGCACAAACTGCCGGCCAGTACGAACAAATGAAACAGTTCATGGTTTCCGAAGAACTTTTTGGGCGGAAAAAGCGGTATCCTGCAGGCGTAAATGATCCCGCCGACAGTATAAATGATCCCGCCCGCCAGCAGCCAGAGAAAGACTGTATGCGGAAGCAGCCGCACCAGATCCCCGAACACGAACACGCAGATCCACCCCATCAGGATATAGATCATGGAAGAAAACCACTTCGGACAGGTGATCCAGATCGCCTTTGTGATCATGCCTGTCAATGCCAGCGTCCACACAGCTGCCAGCAGGATCCTTCCTTTTGCTTCCTCCAGCACCAGCAGGCAGAACGGCGTATAGCATCCGGCGATCATGACGAAGATCATCATGTGATCGATCTTCCGGAAGATCCGGAGCGCCAGACCTTTCACACAGACTGTATGATAAACCGTACTTGCGGAATACAGCAGAAACATGGCTGCGGTAAAAACGACCGTCGATATAACGGCGCGCCTGTCCCCGGTCAGCAGCGCGCGAAGCATGAGCGGGACCGCCGCCGCGGCAGTTGCAACCACGCCGGCAAAATGTGTCAGCGCGCTTCCCGGTTCTCTGATGATACCTGTCATAGGATCCTCCTCTCCGGAATATGCCTGCCCGGTCTTCGCACAAGCTTTCGGCATACTCCTCATCGGTTTTTCAATAACTCTTCTAAGGTTATTTTAAGCTTTGTCACATCCTATGTCAAGCTTTTGCAATTCTTTTTAAAAGTTTTTGAATATCTCTATACGGGATTTTCGTTGACTTGTCACCGGAACCGCTTTATACTGACGGCATAAACAGCGATTTCGGCGCAGACGCTTGTACAGCATTGATTCCGGGACGCACCTTTCCGCGCGAATCTTTAAAAGAAAGCTTCCTGCCCGCACATGCTGTCTTTCCGGAGGATCCCCATGCAGCAGATCAAAGAAATGATATCTTCAGAAATTGCCTCTTTCCGCCTTCCCCGCTACGACGATATTCCGAATGTCGGTCTGTATCTGGAACAGACCGTCCATTATATCTGCGAGTATCTTTCGCCGCTGTACCAGGACGCCGTGACAGGCTCCATGATCAGCAATTATGTCAAAAAGAAAATGATCGCGAGTCCCATCAGAAAACAGTACAACAGGGAACAAATTGCGGAATTATTGTTTATTTCAATGGCAAAATCTGTCCTTTCTCTGGATAATATTGCGGTTCTTCTGAAGATCCGCAAAGAACGTTACGGCATAAAAGAAGCCTACAACGAGTTCTGTGAGATACTCGAGCAGGCTGTGAGACAGGTATTCGGGCTGCCTGTTGAAACTATGAATTCTGATGATGTTTCCGAAGACCAGGAGATCCTGCGGTATACGATGATCGCAGCAGCAAACAAGCTGTATCTGGAGCAGTGGATCCGGCGCTGCGCGCAGTAGGCTGTCGTAACCACCGCAGACGAACGATCTGCAAGTCTTACCATTCGCCGCAGCTGCGCCAGAACTGCACTGCTTTATCCATCCACCCTTCGGCGGATGTTCCCGTCCCCGGGCCGACGCCGTGTCCGACGCCCGGGAAGATATCCCATGCATGACACACGCCGGCAGTTTCCAACGCTTTCGCCATCATGCGGGTATTCTCCGGCTGCACGGTCTCATCCGCATCGCCCGCCCAGACATACGTCGGCGGATAGGCATCTGTCACATGCTCTTCCACGCTCGCGAATATCTCCCGATCCGGAGATGCATCTGCGCCAAGCAGATTATCATGTGTTTCCGGATGCGTATATTCCTTCCGCATGGAAATGACCGGATAGACCAGGATCATCGCTTCCGGCTTCGGCAGAGAATATTTCGCATAGCCCATGTTTTCTGTACCGAAGGAGGCTGCCAGATGACCGCCGGCAGACGATCCCCAGACACTGTAATGATCCGTATCCAGGCAGTACCGATCACTGTTTTTGAAAATATGACGCACCGCGTTTGCCAGATCCCGCTGCGGGGCGGGATATTTCGCATGCTTTTTGATCCTGTAATAAACGATGAATGCTGAAATCCCCTCTTCATTGAGTTTCTTCGCGAAAGGCACGCCTTCAATATAACTGCAGACCTTGGCGTAAGCACCGCCGGGGCAGATCACGGCAAACGGGTGCTTCTTCCCGTCCCGGATCACAAACCGTGTGTCAATACAGCATTTATCCGGCTGAAACAGATCCCGGATATATTGTTTATTGTCGGCATCGACAGGCAGACCGAACATAAAGACTTCCTCCTTGATAGAATTTACCTGCATGTACAGGTCAGATCATACTACGAACCCGCCGGCTGCTCAACCGGTTCTCATCCGGTTCCGCTTCCGGAATTCCGCCGGCGTCATATGATATTCCTCCCGGAACACACGGTTGAAGGTGCGCTGGCTGCCGAATCCCGCATCCAGACAGATATCCGTGACCGGCCGGTCCGTATCCTCGAGCAGCTGGCGGCTGTACTCCAGGCGCGTGAGATTCAGATAGCGGTTGAAATTCATGTTAAACGACTGAGCAAAGATCCTGGACAGCGCGAACGGATTGACGTACAGATCCTTCGCCATGGATGTCAGCGTGACCGGTTCCATATAGTGATCTGCAATATACGATACAGCCCGCTCCACCAGATTCGCTTCTTCTCTGCTTCTGGGCGTGAGCGTGAGGAGCGGCAGGATCCTGCTGAGGATGATCTGCATCCAGGCTTCGTGCAGGACGTTTTCATAAGCTTCCGCCTGTCCTCCCGCAGTCAGCACCTGCAGGGCATAGCGGACATCCGGATGGACCTGCGCGGCACGGATCACCGGCACCGCCGCAATATTTGTCTCCAGCGTCTGCAGGAATCCGCCCAGCAGCGACGGATCTGCCAGAATAAATTCCACCTGTCCGCCATTCCCGGAAAACTCCTGGTAAAAATGGATCTGATTCGGGAAAACGATGCCGAGATCGCCCGCCTCCAGATGATACAGTTCCTTCTCCACCCCGAAGTCGATCGAGCCTTCGCTGACATGCACGATCTCGACCGGCGCATGCAGCGAGGGAGCTACAAAACCGGCTTTCCTTTGATAGATCTCAAAATCCTTGTCTTCTTTTTTATAGAGAAGATGCATGACGTTCCTCCGGAATCAACAGCTGACAGGCCTCTGACAGCAAATCAGGAAGCCGTTCACATTTCAACGCAATTTATAATAGCAAGATTTGACTACTTTTTCAATGCATCTGACGAGCGCAGACCGCTCTCCCGTCGTATTATACTGTTGCAAGCGAAAAGCAGGCAAAAGGAGGTAATTACGATGAGCGCATTTCTGAAGAGATATTTTGAAAGCTTCAAAGAGTACTGCGAGAACAATCGTATGTTCAGATAATATAACTTGTTTAAGAGAAGCTCTCCGGCGACGCCGGGGAGCTTTTTCGTCTTTATTCCAGCACAATCCTGCTCTCACTGGTCTTCGGTGTTTCCGTTTCCGTCCATGTCCTGTCCAAACCAGTCATCCAGCTGCTGCGCGATATCCGGGAAATCGATCAGACATCTGTCATCCCAGATTCCGACGGGCACCTGATCGTCAAATGTATACGTCTGTACCAGTGCCTTGTCATCCTGCCTTTTGTAGACATTGATGATCCTGTCCTCCGGATCGACGATCCAGAACTCCCGCACGCCGGCCTGCAGATATTTCCGCAGTTTAACGGTCACGTCTTTCTTCGCGGTGGATGGTGACAGAATCTCGACGATCAGATCCGGCGCACCGTATACGCCACGGGTATTCGTTTTATTCCTGTCGCAGATAATCAGGATATCCGGTTGTACCATGGTCCGGTTGTCCATATCCAGCTGAACATCAAACGGCGCAGGAAAAACGCGGCATTTCCCGTGATTCTGTTTTACAAAACTGTTCAGCTGGAATGACAGTTCATTCAGGATCAGCTGATGCTCTTCCGAAGGAGCCGCCATATCATAGATCACACCGTCGATCAGCTCCACCCTTCGCTCATCCGGAAGCGCATAGTAATCCTCCAGGGTATACTCTCCCTGCTTTTTGACATGCCGGAAAGATGGTCCTGCATTATACGCCGGCACCGGTTCCGCGACATACAAAGGACGCCCGCTGCCCGAAGAGCCGGCAGCGTAACCGTCCGTATCCCGCCTGAGGACTCTCTCCAGCGCAATGATCGTCTCCATGCGGGGGGCTTCCGTGACTCCCCCGAATATCTTCTGCACGGTTCCGAGCGGGACTCCGGATCTCTTTGAAATCTCCTTATTGCTGAGCCCCAGTTCTTTTTTTCGGGCTTTCATCTCGCTGAGGTTCATATCGTCCTCCCTTTATTCCTTATCAGATCAGTATCTAAGATTATTATACATGTATAAACCGCAGAAGTCAAACCGTTTTCACCGTTTAAGCACCGTTTTTAAACCATCCCGGTTATTTTTCGGCAATTGATTGCCTTCCAGGCATCTCCATCACGCCGGCCGTCCACCGCTCAGAGTCGCCGATCCCGCACTGAACCATACCGCCTTCGAAATATAACAGCGTGACGTCATCGCCCGCCTTGCTTATCTGCAGAAGAGTTCCGCCGAATGACCCCCCATCCACGAAGGTGATCTCCTCAAAATCAAAAGAAATCTGCCAGTAATCACCCACATTCGCAAAGATCTTCTTCCCCGGCAGAATATTCCGCAGCCGCATCGTGAATGTGGTCTCACTGAGCATATGGAGAAGCACCGGAAACTCTTTATCCTCCGGCGTAAAGGAGAACTCATGGTTGACCGAGTCCCCTGCCGGCCGATACAAGCCGCTGATACGGACGCACCCATCCATCCTGAGGGCCGGATACCGCTGCTCGATCGTGCGCGGCCAGGTATAGAACAGAGCTGACAAGACGAGCAC
>DFKM01000166.1 GCA_002373555.1 Lachnospiraceae bacterium UBA3645 | reverse complement strand
TGATCCATCAGCCCTCCGGCGGCGCCCAGGGACAGGCGACTGAGATCAGCATCGCTGCGGAGCATATTCTCCGGACGAAGAAAAAGCTCAATGAGATCCTTGCGGAGAATACCGGCAAGCCCCTCGAAGTGATCGAGGCGGACACTGACAGAGACAATTACATGACCGCAGAGGAAGCGAAGGAATACGGACTGATCGACGCGGTCATCACAAAACGCTAAGGAGACTGATATGGCGGGAAGATATGAAGAACAGCGCTTCTGCGCATTTTGCGGAAAGAGCCAGATCCAGGTTCAGAAGCTTATCGCGGCGAACCTCCGGGATGTATATATCTGCGATGAGTGCGTGGAACTCTGCGTGGAGCTTCTGGAAGAGGAAATGGAGCAGGAGGGCCGGATCACTCCCGATCAGGGCGGCATCGAACTGAAGAAGCCTGCGGAAATCAAGGCTTTTCTGGACCAGTATGCGATCGGACAGGAAGAAGCGAAGAAGGCGCTTTCCGTTGCCGTATACAATCATTACAAGAGGGTCCTGGCCGGCGACAATTCCGACGTGGAGCTGCAGAAGAGCAATATCCTGATGCTCGGACCCACCGGCTGCGGAAAGACCTATCTGGCGCAGACGATCGCGAAGCTCCTGAAGGTTCCTTTTGCCATTGCGGATGCGACAGCCCTGACCGAAGCCGGCTACGTGGGCGAAGACGTGGAAAATATTCTGCTGAAGCTGATCCAGGCAGCAGATTACGATATCAAGAAAGCCGAGTACGGCATCATTTATCTGGACGAGATCGACAAGATCACGAAGAAATCCGAGAATGTCTCCATCACGAGAGATGTCTCCGGTGAAGGCGTCCAGCAGGCGCTCTTAAAGATCATCGAGGGCACCGTCGCTTCCGTTCCGCCCCAGGGCGGGAGGAAGCATCCCCATCAGGAGATGTACCAGATCGACACCACGAACATCCTGTTCATCTGCGGCGGCGCCTTTGACGGACTGGAGAAGATCGTGGAGAACCGCCTCGGATCCAATTCCATCGGTTTCGGCGCGGAGGTCCATGAGAAGACCGAGATCGGCGTGGGAGAGTACTTCAAGCAGGTGCTCCCGCAGGATCTCGTAAAATACGGACTGATCCCGGAATTCGTCGGCAGAGTGCCGATGGTCGTGTCGCTGGAGCAGCTGGATGAGGAGGCGCTCGTCCGGATCCTGACGGAGCCGAAGAACGCCATTATCAAACAGTACAAGAGACTTCTGGAGCTGGACGGCGTGGATCTGCAGTTCACGGACGAGGCTGTCAGAGCCATCGCCAGAAAATCCTTTGAAAGAAAGACCGGCGCCAGAGGACTGCGGGCGATCCTTGAAAAAGCGATGATGAACCTGATGTATTCCATCCCTTCGGATGAGACCATCGGGAGCGTGCTGGTGACGGAAGACGTGATCTACAATAATTCCGAGCCGGAGGTCACCCACCGGGATGTGGAGGTGCCGGCCGCCAAGATCAGAACACACAAGAACGGCATGCCTGCCTGATGTGCATGCCGCCAGGACGGTGAAGCTTAATGAAAATACCTGTCGTGCCTTTAAAGGGGATCGTGATCCTTCCCCGGATGCTGGCACATTTTGACATGATCAGAGATAAATCGATCGCGGCCGTGCAGGAAGCGATGATGCGTGACCAGAAAGTTCTTCTGGTGATGCAGCGCGACGAGACGGTCGAGGATCCGGAGCTTTCGGATCTGTATACGATCGGTACAGTGGCTGAGATCAAGCAGCTCATGCGCATGCCGGACGGCGTGATCCGGGTCCTTGCCGAAGGAAAGGAGCGCGCGGAGCTTCTGTATCTCGCAGACAACATGAAATTCCTGGAGGGTGAAGCGAACATCTGCCCCGTGGCAGATGAAGATGTTTCGCCCGTCGAGCGCGAAGCGATGCTCCGCGCCATGAAGGACGCGATCCATGACTACGGTCAGGTGGACCAGCATTTCATGGAGACCGCCTCCCGGACCCTTCTGATGATCAACACGCTGCCGGAGCTGATCGCGCAGCTCATGATCCGGTTCCCGGTGGATGCCCATAAGCGGCAGAAGTTCCTCAGCATGGAAACACTGAACATGCAGTATTCCCTGCTGATGCAGGTGCTTGCGCAGGAGACGGACATCGGAAGGATCCGCAGTGATATTCAGGAAAAAGTCCAGGAGCGGCTCAATAAGAACCAGCGCGAATACATGCTGAGAGAGCAGATCAAGACGATCCGCGAAGAGCTGGGCGATGATGACATCGATTCCGATGTCGATGAATTCCTCGCGCAGACGGAAGCGCTCGAAGCTTCCGACGAGATCAAGGAAGCGATCCGCAAAGAGATCAAAAGGTTCCGTTCCATGCCGCCGGCGAATGCGGAAGGGACGGTTTCCAGAACTTACATCGAGAATCTTCTGGCGATGCCCTGGGACAAGGCGGCGCCGGAAGCCGTGGATATCAGAGCGGCCGAGAAGATCCTGAATGCCGATCATTACGGCCTGGAAAAGGTAAAGGAGCGCATCCTGGACTACCTGGCCGTCAGAGAATATTCCGGCAATCACGAGGGCTCGATCCTCTGCCTGGTGGGCCCGCCCGGAACAGGCAAGACATCCGTGGCCATTTCCGTGGCCAGAGCGCTGCAGAAGAAATATGTCCGGGTCTGCCTGGGCGGCGTACATGACGAAGCGGAGATCAGAGGCCATCGGAGGACCTACATCGGCGCCATGCCCGGCCGGATCGCCGCAGGCATGAAGCAGGCCGGCGTATGCAATCCGCTGATGCTTCTGGACGA
>DFKM01000045.1 GCA_002373555.1 Lachnospiraceae bacterium UBA3645 | reverse complement strand
ATCCCGGCCTGCCCGAGCAGAGACTTTACCGGATCCAGATAATTTGCCCCTGCCATGAACGTTGTCTGCGCTTCCAGTGTTCTTGTCTGTAGCAGCCAGCATCTGTCATAAGCTGTAACACTGTACGCCGTTCCGGTTCCCGTCCGGACCTCTTCGACTGTTGCCGGAACGTATACGCCGAGAGGGTAAACCGTTCCGTCCAGGATCATCTCCGGCTGGATCTCCGCGTCGAGCAGGTTTTCTCCGTCTGGGAGGAGGTATTGTCCGGTCAGCCTGCTCTTCAAACTGGAGCTGCATTTTGTTCTGATAGATGATCTTCCGCTGTTTGCCTCCGAAAGCCAGCCAAAAGATGCCCCATGTTTCAGAATGCGGTATCGAAAATCAAGCTCCCGTGTCATCCCGGTAGTCCTCCCAGTAGATCCGCGTCACACGGAAGACAAAGCTGGCAAAATACAGTTTTTCCGACTTCTGCATTTCTGCCAGCACGCCGATTACAACATTCCCTCTCCGGCTTTTGATGATGACAGGCTTTCCGTGCAGCGCTTCGAGCATCCGTGCCGCGGTCAGATCGGCGAATGATGCGGTGTAGGTTGCCGTCTCGTTTTCATATGGAGACTGCTCCAGGACAGGATAGGCCGCCCCGCAGAAATGTCTCAGGCTGTGCTCGCGCGAGTATGAGAAGCCCTGCTCGCTGTCGCTGTTTTCATCCAGGTTCAGACGCAGCCATGAGATATCTGGGAAGGCTGATATGACGGTCTCGTCCGTCGCTGAAGTCAGCGTCAAAGCGTTGGATCTGCTGAGGTTCCCGTCAGGCAGCCGGTTGATTACTTCATATACATGGCTGCCGAGAACGGTCTGATCTGCCCACGTTCTCGCCGACGTGTGTCCGATTCGGACACCGTCACGGTAGATAAGCCAGTCCTCCGTAGTGCTGCTGCTCTGCCACGCGAGTTCTGCGTCGATGCCTGCATTTCCGGAAAGCTCGACAGGACTCCCTGGCTGATTTGCGATCTGTGAGACATAGGTCCCGGCCTTGGACCACAGGCCGTAAGCGCCCTGGACATATACGCTGATTTCATGCTCGCCGTCTTGCAGATAATCGTCGGATTTCCAGACTGTATCCGTTCCGAAGTCCGAAGCAGTCTCCTCTCCGTCAATCAGCAGCTTCCAGGCAAGCTGTCCGCTCGACTGCCAGATCACCGTGATAAACGGCACGTCGTCCGCGCTGACAACCGGCGCAGGAGGAGCCGCGACGGAAAGAAAGCTGACCGCTTCACTCCACGCTCCTGCCACGCTGTCTGCGTTGTACGCTCTCACGCGCCAGTATACTGTCTCCGCCTGGAATGTCCCGGCTGGTGCTTCGTACTCTGTTCCGGATCCGGTGATAATTGTGAGATCTGACCATGTGCTGCCGTCATTGCTCGTCTGGATATCGGATCTTGTTGCCGCATTTCCGCTTGCGTTTGTCACAGTCCAGCGAAGGGTTATATCGCTGTCGCCGTTTTCAATCGTGTTGATCGGACTCGCCGGTATTGCGATTGCCTCCGTGTCTTCTGTGGTGATCGTATATACATTGCTTGTCCCGGTTCCGCCGAGGCCGTCCTCGACTTCGACCTGCCACTGGATCTCCCCGGCTGGCATCGTGTTAGCCGGGATTGTATATGACGTTGTGCTGCCTGACAGGCTGACCTCCGTCCAGCTGCCTGCGCCGTCTTCTTTCCATCGGAAGACGAAGGAGTCAACCGGGATGCTCATAAGCGTGGTTTTGCTCTGTGACGTTCTCCATGAAAATGTGCAGGCTGCGCGTCTGTCCACCCATCCGCTTGTTGGGGAACTTCCATACGGCGTCAGCGTTGCGTCATCGTCATCAAAGAGGACCTTGATGTATGTCTTGTTGCTCGCCGCTGCGGCTGATCCGTACAGGGTCAGTCCTCCGATCGCCATGTCTGAAACTGCGATCTGGTTCTTTGCCGAGACATATGCCGGAAATTTTTCGATCGCTGCAAATTCCCCGCTGCTGTGTTCTCCGGTAGTGTGCAGGCCCCACTTGCTGAAGCTGTTAAATGTTACGGTGTCTGCGCTGGTAAATGATGCGTTGTATACAGAAGCACGCCAGGTTGAAAAAAAAGCGTTTGTTGTCCTTCCAAGGAGATGCGTCGAGATTGAGTAGCCTTTATATTTGTACTGCTCAGCGTCCTGCGCGCCGATGGCCGGGAACTCCAGGAGCAGGTATACTTCATCTCCCGTCCATCCCTCCGGCGTCGTCACGCTGCTGATGTTATGCTGGTTTGCGTCTGGGTTTGATTTCCTGACGTATGCACTCGCACTCGGGTAGATGATGACTTCCGTGCTCATGCCGTTTTCACCCCATTCTGATGTCTGCCTGTGCGTGGCAGAAGAGGTTCACGATATCCTGAAACTCTTTCACGTTCTTTGCGTCGATGACCACCGTTCCGATGTTGACGACGCCGCCCATCTGTTGGCTCTCCTGTGCGCTGTAGATCCGCGTACCGGACGGCAGTGCCGCGATCTCCGGTCCGTTCTCTCCGACCCACGTCAGGCCGCCTC
>DFKM01000190.1 GCA_002373555.1 Lachnospiraceae bacterium UBA3645 | reverse complement strand
TCAACATCGACTCCGACCTTCGTCTGGGCATGACCGCAGGTATCCGTCAGCACTTTGCTGAGCATCCGGATCACTTCGACCCCAGACAGTACCTTGGACCCGGCAGAGCGAACATCAAAGCGATCGTTGCGCATAAGCTGGTGAACGTACTCGGCTGCGATCACAAGATCTGAATTTGACAGAATATACAGAGGCAGGCCCGGGGAACCGGGCCTGTTTTACAAATGGAAGGTGATGGCGGATGATCTGTAAGAGATGCGGCGCCGAGATCCCGGACTGGTTCATTATCTGCGGGATCTGCGGAACGCCGGTGTATGATAAGTTCCGCAGAAAAAAGAGCACGGAGGAAGAGGATCCGCAGCGGATGCTGCCGCCCGGAAGAAGACAGGACACGGATTCGTACGGACCGCAGGACGGGCGTCCGGATGTATATGGACAGCGGATTCCGTACGGGCGGGCGGACGGAAACGGTACGGCGATTTCGCTTGCCGGTGCGCGGTACTGCAGGATCTCCCTGATCCTGGCCGTCGTTTCCTGCATGCTGATCATGGTGCCGTTCCTGCCAATCCCGGTATCGATCATGGCGATCGCTTTCGGTGTGATCGGGTACCGGCGGAGCATTCATTCGCGGGGCAGAGCGATCGCGGGGATCGCGGTCGGCGCCGCGGTGCTGCTGATCAGCATAACGCTCAGTGTCTGTGTCACGATGCTGATGCCGTATATGGAAGATCTGAACCGGATGATGGAATCGTATTTGACCATCCCGGGACAATAGAAGAAAACCAAGGGGACAGGTTCCGCGGGTGATAACCCATGGGGACAGGCACCGCGGGTTATAGACGCCGTAAGCGTTTATAACCCGCGGTGCCTGTCCCCATGGGTTACTCGCTTTCTGCTTGCATATATCGATATTTCGGGCTATGATAAAGTTTGTGAATTCAGGAGGCAGCTATGAGATCATATTCCGGTTTGGCAGATTTCTATGATATGTTCATGGAAGATATCCCTTACGCGGCGTGGTGCGCGCGCATCCGGGAGATCCTGCGCAGCCGCGGGATCTCAGACGGGCTCATCCTGGAGCTCGGCTGCGGTACCGGAACCATGACAGAGATGCTTTCCGACGCCGGCTATGATATGATCGGCGTGGATGCATCCGAGGATATGCTTGCCGAAGCCATGGAGAAGCGTGAAGACCGCAATATCCTCTATCTGGAGCAGGATATGCGGGCTTTCGAGCTGTACGGGACCGTGCGCGCCGTCATTTGTGTCTGCGATTCGATCAATTACATCACGGACCGGCAGGATCTCATTAAGGTCTTCCGGCTGGTGAACAATTATCTCGATCCGGACGGCCTCTTCATTTTCGATTTCAACACCCCTGCGGAGTATGCCAGGGAGGAACGGATCGCCTATACGGACGAGTGCGAAGGCATCTATCTTATAGGAAGAAATGCGTATGCGGAAGAGAGCGGGCTGAATGAGCACACCGTGACCTTCTTCGTGCCGGAGGATGATGCGGGAGAACTGTACAGCCGGTTCGAGGAAACGCATCTGCAGCGGGCGTATTCTGTCGAAGAGATGAAGGATGCGCTGGCGGAGGCCGGGATGGTGTTCATTTCGGCAGAGGATGAGCAGAAAAGACAGGCCGGAGATTCGACAAGACGATGCTTGATGACGGCAAAGGAACGCGGGAAATAAAAGGAGTACCATGAACGATTATCTGATAAGAGCAGTGGCGGAAGGCGGGAAGATTCGCGCCTTTGCGGCCACGACAAAAGCAACCGTAGAAGAAGCGAGAGCGCGCCACAACACCAGTCCGGTCATCACGGCCGCCCTCGGCCGTCTGCTGACCGGCGCTGTCATGATGGGCAGCATGATGAAGAGCCCGGATGACAGGCTCACCCTGAAGATCAACGGCGACGGGCCGGTGCATGCACTGACGGCAGTTGCGGACAGCCGCGGCAATGTCAAGGGCTTCGCCGATGAGCCGCAGGTCATCCTGCACGCGAATGAGAAGGGTAAGCTGGATGTCGCCGGTGCGGTCGGCGTCGGCGTTCTCACCGTCATCAAGGACCTTGGCCTGAAGGAGCCGTATGAAGGCACTTCCATGCTCGTGACCAGCGAGATCGCAGAAGATCTTACCTACTATTTCGCGACTTCCGAGCAGACACCGTCCGCAGTCGGACTCGGTGTTCTGATGAACAAGGAAAATACGGTCCGGCAGGCCGGCGGATTCATTATCCAGCTGATGCCGGGCGTGGACGATGCCACGATCACCGCCCTGGAGAAACGGATCGGCGAGATCTCTTCCGTGACGGATATGCTCGAAAGAGGACTGGATCCGGAGGGGATCTTAAAGTACATCCTCGGGGAGGAGACGCTGGAGATCCTGGATACGATCCCCGTGCGCTTCAACTGCAGCTGCAATCGTGAACGCATCAAAGGCGCGATCGCGAGCCTGGGAGAGAAGGACCTCAGGGACCTGATCGAAGGCGATACGCCGGTTACGGCCCACTGCGATTACTGCAATACCGATTATACCTATTCCGTAGCCGAGATCGAACAGATCCTGGCGAGAGGAAAGAACTGAAGCAGGGACGGCAGCAGAGGATAATGCGACTGTCCGCGTGATCTGATTCCGCACCGGGACCCGGAATCCGGCCCCGGATCAATCATAAAACAAAATCACAATGACGCATTCCAGCGTCAGGAAAGAGGACCAGGATGATAGCCGAAAAAATGAAACCGCTTGTAGCCAACAATTCCGCTGTCCGCGAAATGTTCGAGGAAGGCGCGAGGCTCAAAGGCATCTACGGGGATGAGAATGTCTACGATTTCAGCCTCGGGAATCCCAATGTCGCGCCGCCGCAGGCCATTATGAATGCGATCATCGACATCCTGAACGAAGAGCCCGCGAACCGCGTGCACGGTTACATGAGCAATGCAGGATTTGAGACCACGAGATATGCCGTTGCCGAATCCCTGAACAGAAGATTCGGGACTTCCTATACCGAGCATAATATCATCATGTCGGTCGGCGCCGGCAGCGCGCTGAACGTGATCCTGAAGACGATCCTGAACCCGGGCGAGGAAGTCATCACATTCGCGCCGTATTTTCTGGAGTACGGCGGCTATGTGCGCAACTATGACGGCGAGCTCGTCGTCGTCCCGGCGGACACGGAGACATTCCAGCCGAACCTCGACGCTTTTGAAGAACTTCTTTCCGAAAAGACCAGAGCCGTCATTATTAACACACCGCATAATCCCACCGGCGTGATCTATTCGGATGAAACGCTGAAGCGCCTTACCCGCATTCTGCTGAAGCAGGAGGCGGAGAACGGCAGCCCGATCTTCCTGATCTCCGATGAACCCTACAGGGAACTGGCCTATGATGGGGCCGTCGTGCCGTGGGTGCCGGATTATTACAAGGATACGATCGTCGGCTATTCCTTCAGCAAATCACTGTCCCTGCCCGGCGAGAGGATCGGTTATATCGTGATCCCGAATCAGGTCGAGGACCATGAGAACGTGATCACGGCCGCCACCATCGCGACCAGAGTCATGGGCATGGTCAATGCGCCGTCGCTGATGCAGCTCGTGATCGAGCGCTGCATCGATGAGAAATGCGATATCGCCTTCTATGAGAACAACCGCAACCAGCTGTATAACGGTCTGACCGGATTCGGCTTTGAGTGCGTGAAGCCCGAGGGCGCATTTTATCTGTGGATGAAATCGCCGGTGCCGGATGAGAAGGAATTCGTGGAAGCTGCGAAGGAGTTCAATATCCTGATGGTGCCCGGATCTTCGTTCGCCTGCCCCGGCTACGTGAGACTGGCATACTGCGTCTCCTTCGAGACGATCATGAGCTCGATGGAGGGCTTCGGAAAGCTGGCGGAGAAATACGGACTGTAAAAAACAGCACTGTTGCGCGGGGGAGCCATGAAAACCAATCAAACGGCGGTGTCCTATGCAGCGCTGATCCTAAGCTGTGTGCT